>JAKFYM010000401.1 GCA_021730855.1 Bdellovibrionales bacterium | reverse complement strand
CACCCGGCTCGGCCAGCGCATCGCCCAGGGAGACGTGAACGACCGCAAAGAAACCATCAAGACGCAGCTACAATCCTTGCGCATGGTGAAACTATTGGTGGAACTTTTGCAGAACCAAGAAGAGATTGCTCTCCCCTATCCCCAGGTGATCGAATGGCTGCAGACCAAGCAGCCCGCCGTGAATGCGCAAACGGCCGTGGACACCCTAATTGACTGGGGTCGCTACGGCGGACTTTTCCGTTATTCCTCCGACGAGGAAATGCTCTACCTTGATGAAGTGAAGACCACAATCTAGAAGCGGTTGTTTCTTCGGCTCCTTACTACACGCTGGCGGATCTGCCTCCCCTAGCTTCACAAAGAATTGTCTGAACATTCACGCCGCAGGGACTATACTAGAAGAAATATTTACCCGAGGGAAATCGCGATGTGCCAGGTTGAATTCTTTGGAATGAATCTCCATGCAGTCTATTTTATTTTAGGCTGCCTCTTCACTGTTTTTGTTCTGGGATTCGCGGGGGCTCCTCTCCTCCTCTGGACTGGCGCTGTGGCCGCCTTGATGTACGGCCTGGGCGCTTCCACAGCCTGCTGGATTGCCTTTGGAATCTTCGCGGTAGTCTTCAACATCCGCCCGATCCGCGCCTACTTGGTTTCTTCCCTCGTGATGAAGCTTTTCAAGGTGCTGGAATTTGTGCCCACGATTTCCGAAACCGAGCGCACCGCGATCGAAGCCGGAGCCGTATGGGTAGAGGGCGAGCTCTTCTCGGGCAAACCCAATTTTACGCGCATGATGAAGGAATCCTATCCTGAGCTCACGACCGAGGAAAAAGCCTTCATGAATGGCCCGGTGAACGAGCTCTGTGCAATGATTGACGATTGGCGCATCTGGCAAGACCGCGAAATTCCCAAAAATGTGTGGGACTTTATAAAAAAACAAAAACTCTTTGGCATGATCATTCCCAAAGAATATGGCGGCCTTGGCTTCTCCGCCCTCTGCAATAGCGAAGTGGTGAAAAAAGTTTCGGCCCGCTCCCTTCCCGTGGGCATCACCGTGATGGTGCCCAATTCGCTCGGCCCCGCCGAACTCTTGATCCACTACGGAACTCAGGCGCAAAAGGATCGCTACCTGCGCAAGCTCGCCATCGGAGAAGAAGTTCCCTGTTTTGCTCTTACGGAGCCAGGAGCCGGTTCCGACGCGGGATCGATCCAAGCCACCGGAGAGCTCTTCAAGGATGCGAGCGGCAAACTCATGGTGAAGCTCAACTGGGAAAAGCGCTGGATCACCCTGGCGGCCGTTTCCACCGTGCTTGGCCTCGCCGTGAAGCTCAAAGATCCACAAAATTTATTGGGCAAGGGCGAAGACCTTGGCATCACCTGCCTTTTGATTCCCTCCAATAGCCCTGGCGTGCAACTCGGCCGCCGCCACGACCCCTTGGGCGTGCCCTTCTACAACTGCCCCACCCGCGGCAAAGACGTGATCGCCCCCGCCGAGGAAAGCATCATCGGTGGCCTCGAAGGCGCCGGACAGGGCTGGAAAATGCTCATGGAGTGCTTAGGAGCTGGACGCGGCATCTCGCTGCCCGCGCAAGGCACGGGCGGCACCCAGCTCTGCGCCCTGATTGGATCGGCCCATGCGGCCGTGCGCAAGCAGTTCGGCGTGGCGATTGGCAAATTCGAAGGAATCGAAGAGCCTTTGGCTCGCATGGCCGGCAATGCCTACCTGCTCGAAGCTTCCCGCCGCTACACTTGCGGCGCCATCGATAGCGGCATCAAGCCCCCGGTGGTCACGGCCATCGCGAAATTCAATTCCACCGAGATCGGCCGCGAGACGGTAAACGATTGCATGGACATCCTTGGCGGAGCTGGCATCTCGCGCGGGCCCCGCAACGTGATCGCCAATGGCTACATCGCCACTCCGATCGGCATCACCGTCGAGGGCGCCAACATCCTCACCCGCACCCTCATTATCTTTGGCCAAGGCGCCTTACGCGCGCATCCCTTCGCCTTCAAAGAAGTGCAATCCCTCGAGGACAACAACCTCATGGGCTTTGACCACGCCTTCTGGGGCCACGTGGGCCACGTGGTACGAAACCTCTTCCGCTCGGTGGGCCTCTCGCTCACCCGTGGTCGCCTGGCTTGCGCTCCGGCCGGTGCTGGTCCCACGGCCGTCTACTTCAAAAAACTCGCCTGGGCCTCGGCCTCTTTTGCGATCATGGCCGACGTGGCTATGGGCGCATTGGGCGGCAAGCTCAAGCAGGCAGAAAAACTCACCGGCCGCTTTGCCGATATCCTCTCCTGGATGTACCTAGGCTCCGCCGTGCTGCGCCGCTGGCAGGCCGAAGGCTGCCGCAAAGAAGACCTTCCCTTCGTGCACTACTGCCTCGAGACCGCGCTCTTTAACATCCAACAGGCCTTCGACGGAATTTTCTCCAATTTCCGTGCCCCTGGCCTCACCTGGGTGTTCCGCATCCTGATCAGCCCCTGGTCGCGCATGAACCGCATCTCCTCGGCTCCAGGCGATGAACGCGTGCACACCGTGGCCTCGCTCATCCAAACTCCGGGCGCGCAGCGCTCTCGCGTTTGCGAAGGCCTCTATATGCCTACCGACACCAACACAGAACAGCAGGCTCGACTCGAAGAAGCCCTGCTTGCCGTGAAGGCCGCCGAAGACACCGACCGTAAGGTGAAAAAAGCCGTGCGCGAAAAACAGCTGCCGAAAATCAAGGGCGCGAAACTCTATGACGAGGCCTTGAAAAAAGGTGTCATCACACAGGCGGAATTTGAAATGATCGCCAAGAGTGAAAAGCTGCGCTGGAATGTGATCCAGGTAGACGAATTCACGCTCGAGGAATACGCTAGCAGGAAATGAACGACTACCTGCTCGCCCTCATCTTAGGCGTGGTGGAAGGAATCACGGAATTTTTGCCCGTCTCTTCCACCGCCCACCTGCGCATCACCCAGCATTTTTTGGGCGTTTCGCTAGACGATGAATTTTGGAAACTCTTTGCGATCTTCATCCAACTCGGGGCTATCCTCTCGGTAGTGGCGCTCTTTCGCCGCCGCCTTGCGGGTTTTGCGCGTGATCTTCCCGCCCTCCTCCGCCCCCCCT
>JAKFYM010000100.1 GCA_021730855.1 Bdellovibrionales bacterium | reverse complement strand
GCTGCTTATAAAAGAGCCACTATCAAGGCTCTTTGGTGAGTTGCCTAAAACAACTAGGCATCCCAGAACCCCGCAACTCTCATTCAATTTTAGGATTTAAACCGGACAGCAGTGGCGCGGAACAAAGCAGCCTGAGATTCTCGGGTTTGTTGCTGCCTCCTTTGGCGTATTCGACAATATGGTCGACTTCTAGGGCGTGCTTGCTTGTGCAGCGTTTGCCGTTTTTTTCGTATTCGCATTGGTGGTTGGCCCTTTTCCAGACGAGGCGCTCTGTGGCTTTAGGGATATGACGCGTTCGATTTTCCTGCGCTTGGGGCGCCCTTCGAGGCGGCGCATCATCCGCTTTTAGCGCCTTATCTGCGAGGATCTCAATAAGCTTAGCAAGATCTCCCTCATAATTTTGATGCGCCAGGAGGCCTTTGCATTTTTCTAGTTTTTCGAGGAGCTCGGGGCTGGCGTAGAAAGAAAGTTTCACCTTGGCCTCGGGATCATAGCGTTCGTTGAGCTTCTTTTCGGCCTCCCGGGTGGTGCAATCATAGAGGCTCTCGAGCACCTCTTCTTTTTCTGCCTTTGGCACGACTCTCTTTTTCTCCTCCCGGCGAAAATGCCCCTGCGCTTCGGCGGCATTGGAGAGCGAGACTTTTCCTTCTTTTATTTTCTCGAACACTTCAGGAATTTCTTTTCCTAGGCGCATGGCCTCAATCCGCACCTGCGCTTCGGCGGGAGTGTAGAGAAGGAATTCCGTGCAGAAGGCGAAGAGAGAGGAATAGCCCTCTTCCAAGAAAAGTTTTCTTTTTTCTACTTCCTGTAAGTACAAAAGCACTCGAGTGACGATCAAGCGCTCCTGCCTGGTGAGATCCTTTAGTTCCGCTAGAAGTTCGTGGTTTTTCTTTTTGCTCAAGTCCATGGGGTACCTCCAAATTTTTCCGAAGCTACCATGAGTTTTTCGCGAGGATTTTTACGAAAGGAGAGGCTCTCCAGGAGCAGCGAGAAGAAATTTCGACAAGAAAAAAGACTGCTGCGATTTGCTGCTCATATAGAGTAAATGCGCGCGTCTCCAGCGCAAGCCTAGGAAGAGACCAGAAAATCCACCTCCCTCGCAAAAACACCTGTCAAGTAGAAGAGAGCGAAAAAATAAAATACAATAAAAAATATTTACAGAGAACAGCGAAGTTGTTGTTCCACTTAGCGCGCACCATGAGGCGGAGCAGCGATCCCCGCCACAGCGCCCGGGACTTCCCCCCCGCATCACTCAGTGCGCACCACGAAGCAAAGCGTCACGCGCAAATTCCGGCTGCTACCCTCTCCCCAGCGCCAGGGCTGGTCCCGCTCCTGCGCTTGCTCCGGTCCCCGCTCAGCCCACCGCTCACGCCTTCGCCCCGCTCGTGCTCCGCACTCACTCAGATCTGCGTCTCCGCGCTCACTTCCCAAGCGCGCCCTTAGTCGCGCCGCTCTAGGAAATCTAGACCGCAAACCCGCTTCTAAAACACTCTAGGCTTCTCTTCTAGGATCTCCACAGAGCAAGACTGGCCCTGCGCTAGGCTTTCGATCAGTGCATGATTCCAGCGCTCGGAGGCAAAGGCAGAGAGATTTTCTACTTCCCCGTGAGCGCGCGCAAGCAAATGGTCATACAAACCGGCAAAGGCACGAGGCAGATCCGTGAGCGTGCACTGCGCTTCTCCCAGCGCGCGGTATCCAGGGCTCACGGGATCTTCGTGCACAAAAGAAATCTCCAGGCGGCGGGCAAAGTCGCTTAGCCGCACGCGGGCCTTTGCGAACAGCAGGTCGAGCTCAAAGATCGAAAAAAGCCTTTCGTCCCCGGCAAGCAGGTTTGCAGAGAAAGCCACACCCCCACGCTCTTCCAGGCGCAGGAAGGCACTCACCGTGGGATCGCCCTCGAGGTCGGGGACGCTGCCGAGCACGCGGCTTTCCAGTACCTTGGGCTGGTCAAAAAGAAAATTGATCAGGTCCACGAGGTGCGAGCCGTTGTTGCGCAAGCCCTTGGAGTAGGCGCCTTGCAGGGCTAGGGGGGGGCCGTAGGTACCCGCGCGGATATGCTGGTGCACTTCCTGGATCTTCGGGGCAAATCGCCGGAGGTAGTTCACCACGATTTTCTTTTCGAGGGTGGGCGGTAGGCGCGCATAGTCCTCGGCGCGGGCAAAGGCCGGCTTCTCGAGGGCGATCACCTTTACGGGATGCTCGGCAAAGGCCTCGAGGCAGCGAAAGTGCAATTCGGTGGGAACGCAGATCGCGAGGATGGAAAAATCTGTGCGCTCTCGGAGCTCTTCCCAACTAGCAAAACATTGGGTGCGCGGAGAGAGGCTAGCGAGAAGCTCCCGCCTCTCTGGCAGGGGGTCCACGGCATAGGCCAGCTCGAGGCCCTTCTGCAGGAGGATCGCCTTGGCGTGGGAGCGGATCAGGGGCGCGCTGAGATTGGCATCAAAGAGCAAACCAATATTTCCGAGTCCAATCAGGGCCACGCGCTGCATAGGCCGGAGGATAGCATTATTTCGCTTGAAAAGCCGGTGCTTGGGGCGCGAAGATAGGCCCGCCATGCAGAAAAAACTCTCTTTTGCCGGTCGCACCCTAGACGAAAACTCTCCTTGTTTCGTGATTTCCGAGATCGGCGCCAATCATAACAACAAGATCGAGAATGCCTATGAGCTGATCGATATCTCGATCGCCGCCAAGGCCGATGCCGTGAAGTTTCAGTCCTATAAGGCCGAGACCCTCTATTCGCGCTTCGTTCCGAGGCGGAAGCTGGAAGGCGGGGGGCTTGGGCCAGAAATCTATCCCCTGATCCAGAAGATCGCGATGCCCTATGAGTGGCATAAGCCCCTGAAAGAGTATTGCGATCATAAGGGAATTCTTTTTCTCTCCACGCCCTTTGACGAAGAGGCCGTGGACTCGCTCGAGGCTGTGGACTGCCCGCTCTACAAAGTGGCTTCTTCCGAGATTGGCGATCCCCTCCTTCTGAAAAAAATCGCCCGCACCGGCAAGCCGATGATTGTCTCCACCGGCAAGGCCACGATGGAAGAAGTGGCGCAGACCGTGAAGTGGATCCGCGAAGAGGGCAACGACCAGATCGTGCTCCTGCATTGCACGGCCG
>JAKFYM010000154.1 GCA_021730855.1 Bdellovibrionales bacterium | reverse complement strand
CTCCTATTCCGTCTTTATTCTCTAGGGTGAGGTTGGCGCCGCTTCCTTTGTTGAGGATGCCTTTCATCTTCAGCACTTTTTCGCGGATCTCGGTGAGCATCTTTGGATTGGCCTTGAGGAAGTCACGTGCGGCTTCTCGGCCTTGGCCAAGTCTCTCGCCCGTATAACTGTACCAGGTACCGCTCTTGTCAATGATGTTGAGCGAAGCGCCTAGATCGAGAAGGTCTCCTTCTTTGCAAATGCCTTTGCCATAGAGAATGTCGAATTCCACTTCCTTAAAAGGAGGAGCGACTTTGTTTTTTACCACTTTCACGCGGGTGCGGTTGCCCACCACCTCGTCTCCACTCTTGATCGCAGCCACTCGTCTCACATCCATGCGCACGGAGGCGTAGAATTTGAGTGCGTTCCCGCCCGTGGTGGTCTCGGGATTGCCGAACATCACGCCGATCTTCATCCGCACTTGGTTGATGAAAATCACAGTGGACTTCGACTTGCTGATGGAGCCGGTGAGTTTGCGTAGGGCTTGGCTCATGAGGCGTGCCTGCGATCCCATTTGGGCATCGCCCATTTCTCCTTCGAGTTCTGCGCGCGGAACAAGAGCCGCCACGGAATCGATGACGAGAATGTCCACGGCCGAGCTCTTGATCAGCATGTCCACGATCTCGAGGGCTTGCTCTCCTGTGTCTGGCTGGGAGATGAGCATATTGTCTACGTCCACTCCCAATTTGCGGGCGTATTCCGCGTCTAGCGCATGCTCAGCGTCGACAAAGGCGGCGGTGCCTCCTTGTTTCTGGCATTCCGCGATGGCGGTGAGTGCCAGGGTCGTTTTTCCTGAGGACTCTGGTCCATAAATTTCAATCACGCGGCCTTTGGGAATCCCTCCGATGCCTAAAGCAAGGTCAAGGGAAAGGCTGCCAGTGGGGATCGCTTGGATTCCTTCGTGCAGGCTTTGGCCAGTGCCCAGGCGCATGATGCTGCCACGGCCAAACTGTTTTTCAATGGTTTGGATCGCTAGCTCGAGGGCCTTGGATTTTTGTATGTTCTGGGGGGTTTGTTCTAGAGCCATTTTTCTCCTCCGATATTTATCTGAATATTTTCATTTTAACTGTTTTTAACTGTGCAGTTCCATTCGTCTCAGCCGTTTTGCGGCCATTTCACGAATGCTACATTCTTCGTACAGTCAGTGTACAGGAATCCCTTCCGAGTGGGAAAGAAGAATTTCAGCGCGCAGAAGATTTAAGGCAAGATGAGCGGCAATCACGCGGTGCTGATCTCGGCTACATTTCCCGCCTAATATGAGTCGGTGGAGTGTTTTCGTCTCTTTTTGCTGCGAAAGCGCGACGTAAATTGTCCCCACTGGCTTGCGCTTGCTGCCGCCCGTAGGGCCCGAAATTCCGGAAAGCGCCAAGGCGTAGTCTGTTTTCAATTTTTTTCTAATGCTTTGTGCCATCTCGGTGACCGCCGCTTCGGACACTGCGCCATGTTTCTGCAACGTGGCTTTGCGCACCCCTAAATAGATTTCCTTCGTCTTATTGGCGTAGGCCACCACCCCACCCTGAAAAAAGGCGGAGCTCCCTGGCAAGTCCGTGAGCAGCTTGGCCACGAGCCCACCAGTGCAGGACTCGGCACAAGCGACCGTGAGTTTTTGTTTGCGTAAGAGCGCCGAGACCACTTCGGGCAGGGTTTCCCTTTGTCGGGTGAAACAAAGTTCTTCTACGGCCTTGGAGATGAGCTCGCTGGCTTGGTCGATTTCTGCTTTATTGGGACGCTTTTCTCCTTCGATGTCCCAGACTTCGAGCGTGAGGTCCACACAAGGGAAGCTGATATGCACGCCGAAAGAAATGGTTCGGGGGTGGCGCTCTTCGAGCACCTTCACGAGGGGGGCCACGCGCTGGTACACATCGCTTTCCCCGGCTCCGAAAGTGCGCCAAAAATCGCGGCGCAAAAGTTTCTGGCCTTTGATTTTCTTTTGCAGCGCTGGCAGCACCGTTGCGGTGAACATCGGCTGGCATTCGGTAGGCGGTCCGGGAAGGAAGTAAAAACTTGTTTTGTTTATCTGCAGATCCGCGCCGGGAGCGGTGCCCGTGGGATTGTCGATCACCACCGCGCCCTTGGGCAGTAGGGCCAGGCGTGATCGGGCTTCCGTGAGCTCCAGCTTACGCGCTAGGTAGCGCTCGCGCACGTGCCGGATCGAAGCTGGACTGGCTTCGAGCGGGAGGTGAAAGGCCTGAGCAGCGGCCTGCATGGTGCGGTCGTCGTTGGTGGGGCCTAATCCGCCGGTGACCACCACGGCCGGAAAGGCGCGGGCGGCCGTGAGCGCTTCGGCAATGTCTTCGATGCGGTCGGAGACGCAGCGGATCTCCGCCACGGGTAGGCCCGTGAGGCGCAACTGCTCACCCAGCCAACTAGCATTGGTGTTGGTGGTGCGCCCATCTAGCAATTCGTCTCCGACGGAGAGTAAAAATAATCCTTGTTTGATTTTACGGCGTGGTTTTTTCATCTAAGCAAAGGCAAAAAACCGCGAAGAAAAAGAAAGTGTTACGTAAAAAGTGGCGGCAGCCATGAGGGCGGCCACCACATCGTCCATCATCGTGCCAAGCGCATTCTTCCAGTTGGTGTCCACCCATTGCACGGGCCATGGTTTCCAAATGTCAAAGATGCGGAAGAGCAGAAACGCCAGGAGGTAGTGCCACCAAAGTCCGGAGGCGAGGCTGGTGGTGAGGAAGATCCCTACCACTTCATCAATGACAATCGTTTGGTCATCTGGTTTGCCACTGCGACGAATCACATGGCGCGAAGCCCAAACTCCCAAAGCAAACACGAGAGCGGTAATGGCCCAGGCCCAAGCCGGAGGGAGCTGCCATAGATACCAGGCAAAAGGTAGGGCGGCGAGCGAGCCAAAGGTGCCGGGCATTTTGGGAATGCGTCCCACGAAAAAAAAGGTCGCAACTAGGTTTGAAAAAAATGTGGTGAATTTTTCCATAGGGGCCTTGGATTGCAACATAGAAAATCCGGAAACGCGAATGCAAAGCACTCGCCATCCCGGGAAAAATCCTTTAGCTTGAGGAAAGGGGGGCTTTCATTGGAGACAGTGCATCAGAGTGGGGCGGCAGAAAGTCTGTTGGCC
>JAKFYM010000159.1 GCA_021730855.1 Bdellovibrionales bacterium | reverse complement strand
ACGCCTCGTAAAAAGCGCGGCCAAGCACCCGCCACTCCGGTCACGGCCTCGTAGGTGGCGGCCGTGGCGCCATAGATCGAGACTTCAATGCGCTGGGGTGGATAGAGCGCAAGGAATGCTCCGAGCTCGGGGGTGAAGAGCGTGGCGTTCGTGTAGAGGATTAAGATAAATCCCTTTTGTTTGGCGTACTGCCAGATTTCCCGGAAATCGCGGCGAATGAGCGGCTCCCCGCCCGTGAAGGTGAGCCAGAGTGTGCCCGCGGCCGCGAGGGTGTCGAGCAGCTCCTTCATTTGCTGGGTGCTCAGCTCGCGGCTGTCTTTGGTCCAGCGAGCGTCGCCAATATAACAATGCTCACAGCGTAGGCTGCAGAGCCGGCTCAGCTCGAGTATGCCCTCCACGGGCACGCGATCTTCCGCCACCGAGGTGCGCTCTTGGTAAAAGCGATCGGCGAACTCATAGTACGGACGCTCATTTATCTCGGCTGACATAGACCGCGCCCACCACGATGCCCACGATCGAGGAAAGAGCCGTGAGCAGCAGCAGGGTGTTGTTGCTTAAGAGCGGGGTCTTCTCCTCCACCATCAGCACGTCATTGGCGCCCAGGGCGGGGTTGCGCTCTTTGGGGCTAATCATGGCGTCTTCTAGGGCGAGGGTGGAATATTTTTGTGTGGACCATTGGTTCCAGCGAATCTCTTCGCTATCTGCGTTTGGCGCCAAGCCGCCAGAAAGGGCGATCGCGGTGAGCAGATCGGTGCCTTCGGGGAGATAGTAGGTCCCGGGACGTTGCACCCCTCCCAGGATGCGCACCGGCATCAGTTTCTCCCCGGGATAGCGACGCATCACAAACTCTGCCGCCCTCGTCTCCTGGGCCTCGTCGAGAACCGACGACACCCGGCCCCTTGCCCCTGTTTCGGCCCAGGCCAAACTAGACTGCCAAACAAAGGCCAAAAGCGTGAACGACACCAACCACGACTGTAAAAGTTTCCGCATGGGAAAAGCGTACCTTCCAGGGCGGGAAATGCAACGACTCAAAAACCGGCTCCTCAATAGGGCCAGCTGGCCGGAACTGGAAAAAAAACAGGCTAAAAACTACTTCCTCTAAACTAGAAGAAAAGTAGTCACGAGCTAACCCTTGCAGTCTTTATTTCAACTATTTGATTTTACTGCAATTTTATCTAAGAAAAAAAACAGCAATGCTGGACAAATTTCTATTGCCTGCCCTGGGGGGTTGGGGTAATTTCTCCCCAATCTTTTGCGCCGCACCAAGTAAAAAGGTAAGGGAACAAGAATGAACTGGGGACCACATAAGCTAAAAATTTTCCTGGTAGTAAGCCTCGTTGCCTTAGTTGGACTCGCTGCTTTTTTGTTTTCCCACGAGACTGCCCCCACTTTGGCACCGACCGTTGCGGAGCCCGCTCTAGGAGTCCTGCCCTCTTCTCCATTGGCAGTTGTCACCCCGCCTCCGGCTGCCCTTCGTTCAGAAATTCGCACGACAGTAGAATCCATCGCTCATGGTTTGAAAACAGCCGCAAAAGCTGACGAAGCACAAGAAGCCAGAGTGAAGGAAATCGCCACCTCTTTGAGTGCCGAAGAAGCCCATTCCCTAGCCCTCCATGTGATTTCCCGCGAAACGGACGCCGAGGAACGCAGCGCCACCCTCTACCTCCTCACCCAGGGCGGCAAATCCACCAACCAGGCCATCGCGAAAATCGCCGCCTCCCCCACGCCGCAAATTCCCAATTCCGAAGATGCCCATTCCGTAGGCGCATTGCAGTCTAGCTTTGAGAGCTCCCTGCGTGTGACTGCCATCGAGGCACTCGACCAGCGCGTGGTGAACGGGGAAGACCTAAAAGCAGAATTTGATGGAATTCAGCAGCAGCAGACCGACCCTACCCTGCAGTTTTTGGCGCAACTGGGCCGCCAGGGCAAGACCGGGAAATTTATGGAAGCGATGCTTAAGGCACGCAAATGAGGGAGAAGAGGATGGGAATGAAAAGGTGGATTCTCGTATTGGGACTGCTTAGCGTTAGCGCGCAGGCGGAAGAAACTGCGCCTTGCGTGACGGAGGCCGACATCGCCGCGGCAACAGCATCCATTGAAATAGTGGACGAAACGGGAGCTGGGAATGCGGATCCCTGCGCTCAGCGCAATCTCTACTTTTCCACAGTACAGGCTCTCCGCTTCCTCCAAACCATCACCTTCGATAAAGAACCTATCCATGATCGAAATTCCGGTTTGGTCGAGTCTCCCGCCGCCTTCCTAGAAGAGAAAATTACCATGATCGTTCTGCAGCGTTTTTGCTCTTCCGGCGATCGTGCTTATATTCGTCCGGGCCAACGCGGCGTGATGCATCTTTGCCCACTGCTCGCCACCCTTCCCACCCTCTGGCAAACCTATGGACCCATCCACGAAAGACGCCACATGGACGCGCCTGGCTTTTCCCATGCGGACTGCAAACAAGGCCCCTTGCAGCGCAGGGACGGTGCCTGCGACGCCACCTTTGAAGAAGGTGGTTCCTTTGGGATTGGTGCCGAGTACCTACGTAAAGTGGCCTTGGCCAGCGAGCTTACGCCCGCGCTCCGGCAACAGGCTCGTGGCTTTTTTATTGGCGAGCTCATGACCCGCTTTAATAAACTGCCGCTAGGCCTGCGCGAAGGAGTGCTGCTGCAATCGGAAGCGGGCGCCCTCAGCTTCTATGATGGCCAAAAAAACGTGAGCTTCATGCCTAGTATCCAGCCCGGCCGCATCTTTTCCCAGTATTGGTGGAATATGTTCGCCCACTACAATCCGCTAACCAACCAGAGCCAAGCTTGCGATATCGGAGGGGTATGCGACCCGAGCCAATCTGATTGGATCCCGGCCGTAGTAGACGTGGCTCCTGCCGCTAGGCGCACCGCCATCGACGCCTATATTGGCATCCACCTTGGCCAAGACTATAGCTGCCTGCTTTTCTCCCATTCAATGTCCTGCGGCACCGCCAGTGAAACGGTGGAGATCTCTCTTGCCGGCCTGCAACCCAAACAATTCGCTAGATCAGCGGTGCCGATCGACCGCGCACAGGCCAATGTTCTCTATCTAGCTTCGGAGAACGTCGCCCTCTATGCCTTGCCCAAAACCCTTGCCGAACTC
>JAKFYM010000317.1 GCA_021730855.1 Bdellovibrionales bacterium | reverse complement strand
GCTTCGCGCTTGGCGGGATGCTCAGAGGATAGTCTGGAGCGTTGGGAGAGTGGCGCTAGCCTTCCCTTGTCTCAAATTGATCTTCTGGTCCGTACCTATAAGGTTGCTCCCAAAGAAGCTATGCGCAAGGTTTTTGATTTACAAGATCGGTTCTTAAGACGCGTATTTTAGCGTTGTGGCTGAGTCTGAACTCATTACTGTAGTGGCTCACTTCGCCCTAGTCTCTATCCCGACGATAATATAACTTTGAAAATTCCATTCCAGCGGCAAAAATGAGGCTGCACAAATCGGGAATCTAGCAAAAAATGGTTGTACAGGCATAAACAGAATCCCATAAGGATTTGGGAGTGATCGATGAGCAAAAAAGGGAATTTAGTCTTGGTCGCGGAAGATGATGCTGCGATCAGCGAGGCTCTGCAAGAGGCCTTGGAAGGTGAGGGGTATCAGGTTCTCGCCGCTCGCACCGGATTAGAGGCACTGCGATTTCTCGAGAGCGGCCATCGTCCGCAACTCATCCTTTTGGATGTGATGATGCCGGAAATGACCGGCTATGAGTTTTTGACGAATTTTCGTTTGCGCGACGATTGGAAGGAAATTCCCGTGGCATTGCTTTCCGCCGATGGACGGTTGGACCAAGCGGCTTCGTCGCATCAGGTGAAGTATTTTTTGAAGAAGCCACTGGATATTACCGATCTCTTCGACTTGGTAGAGTGCTTTTGTGACCCGGCAAAGAGACATTATGGCGAGCAATTCCCTGCGCCGGATGCCCGGCTACTCTAGTGGTTTTCTAAATAAAGCGGAGAGGAAGGCCGCGCATCCTCGGTACGGCTCTTGCTTCAGCAAATGCAAGGCAAAGGAGGACCCCCCCATGAGCGAGCCACAGAGACAGTTTGAGAGGGAATATCGTTCCTATAGTCCCATAGAGGGATTCGGCGAGGAAAATATAGCCGTCGTTACCAACTTCCCTGCTCGTCTAGAGCAGGACCAGCTGCGGCTGGTGGAGCAGGCTAGGCGTGCGCTGCAGATTGGTTTTTTGGCGCTGCCCCTGCTAGCCGGCCTAGATAAGTTTGTCTATGAGTTGGTGGATTGGACTGCCTATCTGTCTCCTTTCTTTCCGCGCGCCCTGGGGATTAGGCCAGAAAGTTTTCTACATGGAATCGGGATTCTTGAAGTCACATTGGCCGTGGGCATTGCGGCTCGCTCTCGTCTTTTTGCTGATCTTTTTAGCTCCTATATGATCTTGTGCGCAGTGAATCTCATGATCCTGGGTGGAGCCTATCACCTAGTGCTGTTTAGTCTTTGTTTTGCGGCCGGAGCTTACGCTTTAGCGCGACTGACGAAAGCAAAGGAAAAGGGAGCGCTGGCTTCGGTGCAAGCAACCACTTTCGGCGGCCCTTGGTCTGACCAGAACCATTAATTTCGCGCCCTGCGTCTTGCGGGCGCAATGGCTCGCTCCGTTCTATTTCTAGCGCGGGAAAAGTAGTAGAACAAAGAGATGCAGAAGATCTCTCTCCTCGAAGCGCGGAAAATCGCCTTGGCGGCCCAAGGACTGGCGGGGCCGGCTCTGGGTGCCGGTCCTCTAGGGGCGTTGCAGGCGGTGGAGCGGCTTGGGTATGTGCAAATTGATACCATTTCTGTCGTGGAGCGGGCTCACCATCATGTCTTATGGACAAGGGTAAAAGACTATCGACCGGCTCATTTGCATACGCTCTTAGCCCAAGAGAAAAAAATTTTTGAGTATTGGGGCCACGCCGCTTCCTATCTGCCGATGCGGGACTATCGCTTCTCGCTTCCTCGTAAAAAAATCTATGCGAGTGGAAAGGCTCATTGGTTTTTGGCCAATCCCGAGCACAAACTCCTGAAAAAAAAGATTCTTGCACGCATCCGGGCCGAAGGGCCTTTGTCGGCACGCGATTTCGAAGCTCCGCCTGGGCATAGGGGATCAGGCTGGTTTGACTGGAAGCCAGCCAAGCGCGCCCTGGAGCAGCTATTTATGGAAGGGGCGCTGATGGTGAGCGAGCGGCGCGGATTCCAAAAGGTCTATGACCTCACGGAGCGAGTGCTGCCGGCGGGAGTGGATCGTTCTTTTCCTTCTCCGGCGGAGTATGCCAGGCATTTGATCGTGGCGGCCTTGCGTGCGCACGGGCTAGCCCGCGTGGAAGAAATTTTTTATCTCCGCTCCTCTCTTCGGGAAGAAATTCGGAAAGAGTGCGCGCTTATGCAGCGGGAAGGATTGTTGGAGGCTTTGTCGGTGCAAGGCTTGGAAGGCACTTATTATGCGCTGCCGGGAGAATGGCGAGAGTTACTGAGCGTGGATTTAGGGGATGGAGTGCAAGTGCTTTCGCCCTTCGACAACCACGTGATCCAGCGCCAGCGCCTGCGCGAGCTTTTTGATTTCGACTACACGATCGAGTGTTATGTGCCCGAGTCCAAACGTAAGTTCGGGTATTTTTCTTTGCCCGTTCTCAAGGGTGGCCGCTTTGTCGGGCGCATAGACGCAAAAGCCGAGCGAAAAGAGAAGGTGCTCGTGGTGAAGGCATTGCACGGGGAAAGGGGAGCGGGTTCGAAGGCCGCGATCTGGGCGGAGTTTCGTCAGGGTTTACGAGATTTTGCGGTCTTCAACGGCTGTGAAGAAGTGAAAACCGGCCCCTTAGCCTGTTGATAAAATCTGGGTTCTCCCTATAGGAATTGGCCAAGACCTTGCAATTCCCGCGGCTCTTATGCCCCGAAACTGCCCTCATTGCGATTCTAAGAAGATTAGCGGTTCATATTTTGTTCGCTTTGGTTTCTTTTTTCGCTCCTCCGACTCTCGCTACATCCAGCGCTATCGCTGCGTGAGCTGCCGCTTCACTTGCTCCAACGCCACCTTCAATGCCTGGTTTCGCCAGAAAAAAAGACAAAAGAATCATGCCTTACGTATGCGCCTCGCCGGCGCAGGATCCTTACGCAGGGCTGCGAAAGACCTTCATCTAAATCGCAAAACCGTGGCGAGAAAACTCGCCGCTTTGGGCTTTGAAGCCGCCTTCCACCTCAAAAAAGGGAACCTGGAAAAGGCAAAGGCCAGGGTAATTGAGTTTGATGACCTAGAAACCTTTGAGCACACTAAATGCAAACCCCTCTCGATCACTCT
>JAKFYM010000192.1 GCA_021730855.1 Bdellovibrionales bacterium | reverse complement strand
GGCGCAGAGGGGCGGCCAAAGGCGCACTCTTGGGTGGCGTCGCTGTTGAAGCAGCTCTCGGTTTTGTTCAGCATGGCGCGGTACCAGCTATTGGCGGTGGTGCTACGCAAACGCTCGAGCTCGGTAATGCGGGCTCCGAGGCCGGTGGCGAGGCCGCTTTCTTGGGCGCCGGCCTTGCCGTCGAGCACGTTATTGAGGCTCATTGAGAGCGAACGGAGCTCATTGAGTTTAGCGCGGTAGCCGTTCTCTCCGTCGAGCTCTTGGGAAATTTTATCCGCTATGGTTTGGTAGCTTTGGATGATCTTGGTGTGGGTGCCGTAGACTTCCGTGGCTGCCGTGGTCATTTGCGCGAAGGGCTGTTTGGCGGATTCGGCGATTTGGCCGATTTTGTTCTGGAGCGCGCCGATGCAGGCCAGCTTGGCGTTGAACGCATGCACTTCGTCGGCATTTTTCTTGATCGAGTCGATCACGTTGCCGTAGTTGGAGCAGCTTAAGGTCACGGCGGCGATTTGGGTGGGCTTGAGTGTGGCCTTTTTGTAGCGCGAGGTGTCCTTGGTGGCGCGCTGGAGACAGGATTGGGATTCGGCCAGGGCGTTGGCGAGGTTCGTACGCACTTGGTCGAACTGGCTGAAGTTCTGGCCAAGGTTGCCCTGCTGTCCGGATAGTAAGGAAAATTGGTTTACAAGCCCCTGCATCTGCTGCTGCGAGGTGCCGATGGCGCCGATCGCTTGGTTGGCGGTGCCAAGGATACCGGCCACGCCTTGGAGGGCGCTGGTGGCTCCCGAGCTGCCTTCCACGGCGGACGCGCAGGGGGCGAGAGTGAGGCTAAAAATCAGACTGAGGGCGATGGGGGTGTTTTTCATACTTCCTCCGGGATCCGCGAAAAGCCGAAGATCCCTAGTGGATTTATCGGCCTATCTTGAGCCAGTCTTGAGAGAGACGGAGAGGAAATTGAAAGTGTCGAACTTTTAGACAGCTAGAAAAAACATCGACAGGCGTCTACGGCTTTTTGTCGAAGCTGAGCAGGATCGTGAAAATCTCGATCACCTGGCCACGGTCGATATTGAATTTTTGCTCGCCGGCCACCCAGCGTCTCCAGCCGTAGCGGATCTTGTTGCCGAAGCTGAGGTCGGGCAGGCGCTGGTACGCCAGAAGGTAGTTGTAGATCATGGCGTGGTCACGCGGCCTGGTATAGCCCTTGTCGGAGGCTTTCTTGCCCAGGAAGGGGCGGAACACCGGATAGGCCACCTCGGCCTCCGCATTATTGAAGAGCGCATCTTGGTTGGCATCGTAGGTCTTATAGAGCAGTTCTACATAGTAGGGGAATTGCACGAAAGAGCAGGTGTCGTTCTCGCTAAACTCTTGGGCGAGCGGCTTGCCCTTGCGCAGGAAAATGTCCATTTTGTGGAAGGCTTCTAGCTGCTTGTTGGGACGGGCCGCATCGGGAATATCGCCCATTGCTTGCGGCTGGGCGGGCCAAAAGGACCAATTGGATTTTAGCTCGTCAAAATAGGCGGCGAACTCGGGAACATAATCCCAATGCGTGCGCACATTTTTTAAGAACTGTTCGCGGTAACAGGTGGAGGGAATGAGCTTGTCGGGGCCCAAGGTCACACCGCAGTCGGCGGCGATTTTTTTGTGCAGGTCTTTGCCGTAGACCAGGGTGGAAAATAGCAGGGACTGGAATTCCACGGCCTCGGTCATATTGAGGTTCGAGAGGCCATCGGAGCTTGGCAAAAAGAGGCTGGCTTCGAGGAGGCGCGAGGGCACTTTGGATTTTAGCTCTGAGCTAAATAATCCTAGTTCATGCAGGAGCGGGTAGACATCGTCGGCCAGTTCCATGACTTGCTCTTGAGTGATTTCCTTGCTGCCGGCAGCGGTGTAGGAGTGCAAGAGCATACGGCTGAGAGAGCGGATGATCTGCAGCTTCACGAGGTGGGCATGCGAGAGGAGCCTTCGGTCGCCCACATCATCGCCAAAGAGCGGCACCGTCACGCGTTTGGAATCGCCGGGGAAGATGGTTTTGATGTCGGTGATATTGCTGCGGAGAGCGTCCACGGCTTCGCGCGCCAGGGCGTCCTTTTTTAAGGTGGAATCCAAAAGATCTTCCGCCGGCACTTGCTGGGCCTGGTCTGCGGTGAGGCCACCATTTCGAAAGTCCTCGCCTAGTTTCTCTTTATAGAGGAACTCGAGGGCGCGCAGGCCTTCGGTGGCGAAACGGAAGTTCTCCTTCAAGCGCGTGAAACTTTCGGGGCGAATGGTATAGGTAGGCGCCAACAAAGTTTGTTGGTCTGGTGGACGGCGGCCCGAAGCGAAGATCTTGGTGAAGGCCACCCAGGACGTGAACGAGGCGGTCTCGTATTCCACCGGTAGCATATCGTTTTTTTCCAGGGCCACGAGCAATTGGTCCACTTCGGTAGAGGAAATCCCTTCGGGGTGATAGCGGAAGAGGCTGTCGAGCGTGCTAGTGAAATCGGCAAAGAGGCGTTCCATGCGCAAAAGACCCGCGCCATAGGTGTAGGCCTCGGCGTGTTCCCAGAAGAAACGCGCCCGCACGTAGAGGCCGTAGTAATGGGGAATCAGCTCATAGAGGGCGGCCCAGTCGGCCGGCATGATCTCACCATGGGGCGGAGCAAAGAAGATCGATTTGGCCGGCTTGAGGACTTCGGCAAATTTGATCGCGGAGTCAAAATACTCGGGATCATCTGCCTGGAAAAAGGAACCAAACTCGCGCAGGAGCAACGGCAAATGATCAAGCGCGTAGCCGCCCTGGCTGCCCGCCAAGGCCTCTCCGAGGCCACTCATGCTTGTTTGGAAGGCTGCGAGCGCTTCGTCTACCTTGGCCTGGTCATAGTTGCGGTCTTCGAAGGATTGGTAGGTCACCGGCATGAAGGACCGGAGGCGGCTCGTTTCGCGGTAGAATACCTGGATGAGTTCCTGCGTTTTTTTCAGCTCGCCCTGGGTAATGCGCTCGCGCGTTCCACCCACGACGGCCTGTTTTAGGCGCATGGCTTCTTCGACGAGTGCGGGGGGAAGGGCACGACCATCGAGGAAATACTTGGTTAAGAAGTTCGAGAGTTCTCCCGGAGTGAAGGCATCCGAGCGGCCGGTTTCGGTGTTCTCGGAGAACATCT
>JAKFYM010000197.1 GCA_021730855.1 Bdellovibrionales bacterium | reverse complement strand
CTGCCCCACTCTCCATGAGAATGCATATTGCAACTGGCTAAGAGCCATAGGTAGAAATCCGTTTAATCAACAGTGTAAAACTCATTGTCTTGAACGATCTGGTCCATATTGGAGCGATCGAGGATCCAGCCGAGCAACTTGGCTTCCGCTTCGTTGGGGGTGTGAGCGCCCGTGGTTTCCATGATGAACAGGCTGCGCGAAAGCGGGTAAGCGAACGAGCGCACCGTGTTCACATTGAGTTCCACGAAAGGCTCGTTGGCACTATTGGCCACAGCCACGGACCGGTTATTGTCACGTTTGGCGGTATGGCCTGAATACCCAATGGCTTGGGCATCAGCACTCGTGCGCTCTGCGAGGTCAATCGTTTGCTCGAGCACGCTCACGCAATCACCAAATTTCGAAACGCCCACGAGGGTTTTGAAAGTGTCGGTGGTGCCGGAGAAATCATCGCGGCGAAACGCATTGATTTTTCCGGTGAGGTTCGAGCCAGGCACGTTCTCCCACTGGGTGATTTTGCAGGTATAGATATCCGCAATCACTTGCTTGGTGAGACCGGCCACGGTGTTCACGCTGTTCACGAACAATCCCACGCCATCCAGGGCGATCACGTGGCGGTTGAAACCGATGCCATTCTTCTGGGCTTGCTCTACGGCTTCTGGTTTTAGGTCGCGCGACATGGGGCCGATGCCTTGTTCGCCATTGATCATGGCTGTCTCGGCCTTGCCGCTGCCACCAACCACATAGCTGATTTCCGTGTTCATTCCCGCAGCGATGATCGCATCGGAGAGCGCGCCGGCGAGGGTGTCCGAGCCTTGGAAGGTGTAGACGGCTTGCGCAGCGGCAGACCAGGTGAGTAGAGCGGATGCAGTAAGCCCCAATAGTACTCTGTTCATAGATTCTCCATTCTTTCTGCTGCCCTAGCTTAGGGAGGAGGCCCTTAGCGGTGCAGCGATTTCTCGTTTCTCTTCTGAAGAAACGAAGTTTTTTTGCTTGGTTTCTTGTAAAGGAAAAATGCGCGGTACATCGTCAGCTTTGCTTGGCCTTCGTGTTAGGAAATGGTTGTGACACATGGCTACTCCCTAAAAGCCGGCCCCTTTGCCTGTGGATAAAAAAATATAAATACTTGAATTCTTTAGAGAATTATCTTTAATCCTGAAATCCCGCGCGCCCCTCTCCCCTAGACCCGGGAATACCCCCATAGAAATTTGTTTTCCATCAACAGCCAAGGGGGCCGGCTCGAAAGCAGCCCTAAGGAAAGCCCCACCCTCTACCGAAAAGCATAGAGGGAGGGCAGGAGTGGAACGCACACCGGATTGGAAAAAATATCCTTTGGTTGTCGTGGGGAACGCCTTTGAGTTCTTTCCCTTTTCCCATTTCCGCAATGTGGCCGAGCTCCCAAGCGACCTAGATTCCTTCGTGCTCTTGCACCTCCCACCAAATGACCTCCTACCCGCCACACGCGCCTTGATCGATGGCGGCTTTCCCGCCGACCAAATTGTGCTCGTCCTGCATGAGTCCCTACGCACACCTTCCGATATCTTCTGCACCGGCCAGCTCCCGATTCACCCAGAAGATAAGGCCGAGGACGTACGCCTTCGTTTGCAGTCCTGCCTGGATCGCCAGCGACTGAAAAAAATATCCTGCGTGCTCGCCAAAACCCAAAGCCCGCATGCGGAGCGTGCGCACCTCGCCCATGCCTTGGCCTGCAGCTATCACCTCAGCCCCAAGCGGCACGAACAAACCATCGCCCTAGCCCTGGCCTCTCCGCTCACGATTTGGCCCACGGAAATGAACGAAGCGCTACTTGCCGCTTGTGCCGACCTAGCCCAAGCGCACTTTGCCGATCCAACCCAATTCCGCGAGCTCTTTCGCGAACGCAGCGCTGCTCTGCCCTTTCGCCTGCGCTCGGAGCTCAAGGCCACAATTGAAAAAATTCTCAGCACGGCATGGAAAGGAAAATCCCATGCGGCGTAGAGCAAATTCCAAGATGTTTGCAGCAGCCATAAGCCTATTCCTGCTAGGAACCCAGGCGTCCGCCAGCGAAGTAGGCAGCGTTAGCTGCCTGCGGGAAAGCCCCACCCAAAGCCGTTGCACCATCGCGCTCAGCGGAGAAGTGCAAGCGGGAGAGCGGCTCTTTCTCTCGCGTGTGCAGGATAGCGACCAACTTTGGCAAGGCAACACACTTCTTGGCAGCACCGGCACCCTGCGCGACCGCGCGTTTAGCCTACCCTTCCTGCCTCGTGCCTATTCCCTAGATTCCCTGCAAGGGCAAACAAGCCCCCTTCTCACGCTTGAAGTCCAGTCCGCCTTTTCCGAAACTTCCGGCCTGCCTCCACGCACGCGCGTGCAAGTGATTCCGGCGGCGGCTGTGTTTGCAAAAACCACGATTCCCTTCCTACGCTCGCTCTTTGTGTTTCTCCTCCTCGGCGGAGTGGGAGCCTACCTAATCCTTCGCCTGCGCCACCGCACCATTGATGGCTGGACCTACCCCCAAGACGAGCTGCGTACGTTCTGTGGCAGTCTTGTGGTCTTTTTGGTCTTACGAAATGATTGGTCCCGCATTCCCGTGCCCACGCTCTGGAGCGGTTCCTTTCATCTCTTCGCCAAGAACATCGCCTTGGTGGTCTGCCTTTGGTCCCTCACCACTCTTTTGCTCCGCGTGCGTTTCAACGATCGCGCTTGCGTGGTGCGCGTTTCCACCCCAAAGATTCCCTCTACCCTGCTCCTTTTTGCTCACAGCGCCCTTCTGCTTTCTCTCGCATCTCGGCTTATGATCTCAGCCACTCCGGCCTGGCAGCAGGCCTGGTTTGTCTTGCAGGCTCTGCCTCTGGCTTGTTCCCTGTTTTTTTCCCTGCGCTCCCTCGAATGGCAGCGCGTGCTCAAGCGCTCTGGGGCCAGTCCGCTCCTCTTCCATGCGTCCTTGCTTTTGCTGGCGCTCTTGCTGTCCGTTTCCGTTCCGCTCGCCACACTTTCGCCAAAATTTGCCACGCTCCTGACTTGGACATTTTCCTTCGTCCTTGGCGCCGGCGCCTGGCGGCTCTATCGTTTTCAGTTTGCCAAAACCAGCAGCAAACTCTTGGCTCGCGAATGCCGCGAAGAACTTCTGGGGCAAGTGCGGGGCCAAGATCGTCTGCAAACTTTCTGCTCCT
>JAKFYM010000223.1 GCA_021730855.1 Bdellovibrionales bacterium | reverse complement strand
CGCCTACGTTTGTTTTCTCTTCGGCCTCCAGGTGGTGGGCCTCTTTTATCTCTGGCGGAGGAAGCGGGCCCTGCCCCCCCTCTCCACTCTGCTCCCAAGCGTGACTTTTTTTCTTCTCACGCTTTCGGCCTCACGCAATTTTCCCCTCTTTGCGCTCTTTTCTGTTCCGGTGCTCGCGTTCATCGGCCAAACTTTCTCCCGAAAACAAGCGCAAGCCCTGCTGGCCTCGGCCCTGCTGGTTGTGGCGGGCTTTACCGGCTTTCATCTTTACTGGAACGGCCCGAGCCTAGGCATCGGATTGGAAGCAGAGGCCGAAGACTCCGCCGCGTTTTTTCTGCGCGAAAAGCTGAAAGGGCCGATTTTCAACAACTATGACATTGGCGGCTATCTTACCTACTACCTCTTTCCTCAAGAGAGGGTGTTTGTCGACAATCGCCCCGAGGCCTATCCATCCGCCTTTTTTTCCGAAACCTATGTGCCCATGCAGGCGGATGAAAGTCGCTGGCAGAAAGAGAAAACTTGGTTTGACTTGAATGTGATTTTCTTCCACTGGCATGATCTCACGCCCTGGGGCCAAGACTTCCTCATCCGTCGTATCCAGGATCCAGAATGGGTGCCGGTCTATGTGGACACACAAGCGATCATTTTTCTAAAAAACCGCCCGGAAAATCGTAGTTGGATTGAGAAATACCGTATTCCGAAAGAAAGATTTCAGGTAGTTCAGTAGGCCATGCTAGGGCACATCAAAAAATTTGCTAGAAAAAATTTATTCTCCGTAAAAGCTTGGCTGCTGGCCTCGGCGCTATTTTTGTCTTTTGCATTCTTGGAGACGGCGGAGGATGTCTTCCGTGACCCAAAGCAAGGAGACCACGAAGCCCAAGCCCTCGATCATGCCCTTCAGAAAATTGTGTTCTCTTTTCGCTCGCCCGCTCTCACCCAAACGATGATCGATATCACCGCTCTGGGATCGATTAGCGTGATCAGCTTATTTTTTCTTCTCGTGGTCTCGCTCCTCACCATGCGTCGGGACTATAGAGGAATGGCCTATCTTTTTTTGGTCGCCGCCGGCGCCCTCTTCCTACCTCTTTTTATGAAAATGTTTTTTGCCAGAGAGCGCCCCGATGCGGCGGACCAATTGGTGAAAGCGCTTCACTCTTCTTTTCCGAGCGGTCACTCCTTCGGGGCGGCAGCCATCTATAGTGCCTTGGCGTTTTTTTCCTCACGCCAGCTGCGCAACATCCGGGAGATTCTCTTAGTCTACGGGATCACCATATTGGTGATCTTGCTCGTGGGATTCTCCCGTATCTATCTGGGAGTGCATTTCCCCACCGATGTGTTTGCCGGTTTATGCGCCGGCGCTGCGTGGAGCTTTCTGGTCACGGCAATATTCCTGCACTACTATCCAGAAAAAAGCGCTTGAACGGAGCCGCGCTATTCCAGACGTTCCGCTGTGCTTGCAGATGCGCTTGCCTCTGGGTGGTCATGGCCCAGGTCTTGATGCTCTAGTGGAAGCTCCACGATAAAAACCGCCCCCTTGCCCGGCTCACTCTGCACGCTAATTTGGCCACCATGTTCATCCACAATCTGCCGGCTGATGTAGAGGCCCAGTCCTAGCCCGCCCACATTGTCTCTTTCGTTGACACGCTCAAAACGCGTGAAAATGCGCTCATGATCCTTGGCCGCAATGCCCGGCCCCTGGTCCTGAATGCACAGACGCGCGCGCTGGTCCACGATAGCCAAGACCACTTCTATAGGTTTTCCAGGAGCATATTTGCAGGCATTTGTGAGCAAGTTGATCAGCACCTGCTCCAAGCGAAAGCGATCAAAGGTGCCCACGATGGCTGGCGCGCCCCCGATGGTCACCGGGCAGTTGGCCTTGGATAGCTGCTGCTCGTAGCGCTCCACCACCTCCCTCACCATTTCGGCTAGATCGAAGCGCTCACAATGCAATTCCAGTTTACCGGCATTGATGCGGGAGACGTCCAAGAGGTCATTGATCAGGTTTGTGAGGCGTGCAATCTGCACATCGGAGGTGAGAGCCAGGCGCTCCAGACGCTGGGGAGGAATGCTGGGGAGCGTGCCTTTGTGGATATGCCTCGCCAATCCCTGCAGCTGAAGCTTCAAGGAGGTGAGGGGAGTGCGGAGTTCATGGGAGGCGATCGAAAGAAAATCATCGCGAGCACGTACGGCCTTTTGGGCATCATCATAGAGCTGCGCACGACGTAAAGCCTGCGCACAGAGGCGAGCCACAGCCTGCATAAAGTCCACATCTTCTCTCGAAAAATTTCGGTTTTCGGTGAAGCTCAGGAGGTAAATTCCCAGGGAGCGCCCTTCGGTCACCAGGGGCAACGCAGCCACTGCCGGCATCGCCCGCGCCAGCTCTCGCTTCAAAAAAGGATACCGCTGGAGAATCTCTTCCGCTGATTCCAAAAAGAGCGGCTGCCGCAGGCGAAAGACTTCAGAGAGGGGGCGCTCCGCATTGACGGGAAGGTCTTTCCACTCAGCCTGGATGCTTGCCGGTAGGCCTTCGGCCTTCATGACTTCCAAGGTGCTGCCATCGGGAGAAGGCTGGAAGATGCCGCCGCCACTCGCATCTAGGGCTTCCATACTTTGCCGGAGAGCCACCTCCGCCACTTCCTGCGGTTGCGCCGCCTCGGAGAGAGCGGCCGTGATGGTTTGGAGTCGGTTGGTACGGTCCACGGAACGTCGCAGCTGATCGCGTCCATGATGGAGAGAATCCACCATCGAGTTGAAGGCGTGCGTGAGCCTACCAAATTCGTCCTGCGCCAAGATCGGCGCATGGTATTGCAAATTGCCATGGGCCACGGCATCGGTGGCAAAAATAAGGTTGCCGAGCGAGCGGCCAAATTTTCGGCTGAGGAAAAAACCAACCACCACAACAAAAGAGAAAAAAGCGGAAGCTAAGGTGATGGCCACCACGAGGGGCATGTGCCGGCCCTGATAGACAGCCGCAAAAGCCGCGCTGCTTTCTTTTTCCAAAGCAATCTGAGCTTTACGCAGGCCCTCTTTTGCCTCTAATTCAAATTGCCTGGCCACCAATAGATCACTCTGGATTTCTTGCTCGGGCAGGGGCGCGCTTGCTCGCTCGAGCTTCTCAAATATCCGCTCCACGAGGAGGTTGTATTGCCCGA
>JAKFYM010000023.1 GCA_021730855.1 Bdellovibrionales bacterium | reverse complement strand
TCCCCATCGGAATCTTTTTCCGCCATTGGTGCCTCGGCAATTGCCGCCTCGGGTTGCGGGCGGGTTTTCTTACTGGCAGCCGCCGCGGAATCTGAAAAATTATAGGTAAGCCCAAGCATCGGGCTCAGCACGCGAATCACTGGCGCATTCTCTCGCCCGGCAAACAGGTGATAGTTCAGGAAGATGCCGAGATCAAAGCCAGAGAAAAGGCTCTTTTCCAGCCCCAATCGTATCTTTCCTGCAAATCGGCTCAAATCATCGGCGTTCCCGACCCCGAATCCAACCAGCAACGTCGGGCGCAACGACGACTCGATAGCAAAATTCCAAAGCGCTCCCAAGCCCGTATAGTGCCCTGTCGTGGAAACATGGGAGAAGTTCAGAAGATCGTGCCCTGCCTCGATACCCAAAGGTTTGAGGTAGGAATGATTTCTAACCCAGAGACCGCCCATAAGCGAAGGATCCGCCGCATTCCGAAAGGCGCTACCGCCAACGGGAAGGGTTACACCCAATCCGCCCCCCACCGACCATACAGGCTCAGCTTTAGCAAGCCCGGCAAAACCAGACAAAAGAACAAGGGCCAAACAGACCTTTCCCATCTTCATAAACTTTCTCCGAATCTAAATGTTTAAATCAAAATTTGGCTACGAGAGCCGTAGTGAATGCCGTATCCGTCTTCTTTGCAGAGATCGATGCCGGTGCATTGCTGTACTTCACGAGATAGGCCGTCTTGATCGAAAAGTAAGAATTGATCGCAGACGAAAGCGAGAGCTCGGTGTTGAAAAGCCAGGCGTCAGACAGTGTGAAATTCGGTATGTATTCCAGCCACAATTTCGTGGAAGTCGTTGCGGTCCAGTTTTTTTCCGCTTCTGTATATACCCTGGCTTTCTGAAAACCCTTGGAATAGGTCACGGCATTTTCCTTGGTATATCGATAGCCACCTTCCGCGAACCAGATGAAGTCTTTGGGTTGTTTGTAGAAGAAGTACTTTGCACCCAAGTCAGAGTTATATCTCTGCAGGATGCCCGCAAATTGGTCTCCTTCCACCGATTGCCCTGCAAATACACTGAGCATTTGAGAAAGTTCACGCTCATAGCGCAAGCCCAACGACCATGCCAGGGCGCTGAGAACTCCGCTCTGTTTGGCCTGGAGATAGCTGCCCTGCAATCGAAGCATGTTTTTTTCAAACGTATACTCGGTGCCGGATTTGGCATTCAGAGACTGGGTGGTGCTGTTACCGGAAGTGATTACGACACCTGCCTCGCTTTCGCTCTTCCAGTCGGCGAGCGCCGCTGGAGCAAAAGAGGCAAAAAACAAACCCGAGAGAACGATGGAGGTAAAAGTGCGCATGAGCTTTCCTTCTTTATTTCTTGGCAACGGTTTCTTCTTTGAGGACCCATTTGGCAAACATGAAAACCACGAAAGCAACGATGATGAAATCGATCGCCGATCCCATCACCTTCCCGTAGAGAATTCCGTTGAAGCTCAATTTACGAATGTCGTCGACCTGAGCGGCACGAAGAGCGGGTTGGAACACTAGGGGCATCAATAAGTCCTGCACTATGCTGGTAATAAATTCATTTAATTTACCGCCGATAACAACGGCGATAGCCAGACCAATCACGCCGTACTGTTTCAGAAATCCCATAAATTCTTTTAGCATTTCGACTCCCCGTAAATAGATTCATCAAATGGTGTTAGACCGGCCGCGATGCCGGAAAGTGGCATAGAGGAGAGCGCAATAGCAAGGTCTAGCGCAATATTACCGCTACAAACGATTTGGCAAGGAAGTGCAAAGTGTCCTGCGATGGAAGCGTTACAAGGCCGAGGGCACTGTGCTCACTCCGTAGTAATCGCCCGATTACTACGGGCGTTTACTACAAAGTGTTGCAACAGGGGTTATCTGGGCGGGAAAAGACGGGACTGGAAAAGTGAATTGAAGGAACTTCTTCTGTCTAAGTTACTGTTATTGCTGAAAACACAAAACCCCGTCCGACGGAGTCGAACAGGGTTCTAATTTGGAGGTGACGGCGGGACTCGAACCCACACAACACGGTTTTGCAAACCGTTCCCTTAGCCATTCGGGCACGTCACCTTGGTGCGATATAGGCGAAAAACCTACGCCAGTCCTTGCGGCAAGTCAAACTCCGCGTTTATCGCCCCAGATCATCTTATGCATCTGGAGCTGAAATCTCACGGGGAGGCCGTCCTTAAGAATGCGTTCTGGGAGCCAGGAAAGATCCTCTTGAGGCAGGACGGGAGAAAAGAGCACTGTAAATTTTTTGCCCAGATCGTGCTTCTGCACAAAATCGCGGGCGAAGAGGTAGTCTTTTTCGTCGCAAAGCACGAACTTGACCTCATCCCCCGCCTTCAAATGCGCTAGATTTTTTTCCGACTTGGGATTGGCCATGCGGCTCCCAGGAGTCTTCACGTCCATAATGATGCGCACGCCTTTAGGCACCTGGGAGAGGTCCTCTACCCCATCGGTTTCGAGCATCACTTCATAGCCTTCGTCGAGAAGGCGCTGCAGTAGGAGGGGGGTTTCCTTTTGCTCCATCGGCTCGCCCCCGGTCACTTCCACTAGTTTGCAAGGGTATTCGCGGATGCGCGTTAGGATATCGTCTAAGCTCGCGTCCTGGCCCTCGTGGTAGGCATATTGGGTGTCGCAATAGGTGCAACGAAGCTTACAGCCCGTGAGACGGATGAAAATACAAGGCCGACCAGCCTGAGTGCTTTCCCCCTGGATGCTGAAAAAGACCTCGTTTAGCTTGAGCATGGGTTCGTATACTACAGCTCCCCCGCCGAAATCCTTGACGAAATGCAGTAGTCCCGATAATTTTCCCTCTCCTTTGATTTTTGGCTGGGTAGCTCAGCTGGTGAGAGCGGCGGATTCATAACCCGCAGGTCGGCGGTTCGATCCCGCCCTCAGCCACCAAAACATGAAGGTGAAATCTTTTAGTCATAGCCAATTTCTACGGTTCATCTATCCACCCCTTCAAGGGCGGGATCGAACTGAGGGTGCGACCTGCGATGAATCGCGAAGCGATTTAGCGTGGGGTAGCTCGCCACGAAGGCGAGCTGAGCAACCGAAGCGGCCCGGAGGGTGGCTTCGCTGGAAGCGAAGGCGTCCGGAGGGGATCCCGCCCTCAGCCACCAAAACA
>JAKFYM010000259.1 GCA_021730855.1 Bdellovibrionales bacterium | reverse complement strand
TCTAGCTTTAAACTACAAGAGCTAGTCAATAGCCTCTGGGCGCTGGCAAAACTGGGCGAAGAATTGCCCGACTCTTTCCTTTCCGCCTGGACACAAACCGCCACTCGCAATATCTCTGCTTTCAACTCGCAAGACCTAAGCAATAGCCTCTGGGCTTTTGCCACTCTTGGCGAAAAACCTCCTGCCTCTTTTCTCTCTGCCTGGACGGAAGCCGCCACTCGCAATATTTCTGCTTTCGACTCACAATCACTTAGCAATAGCCTCTGGGCTTTCGCCGCCTTGGGCGAAAAACCTCCTGCCTCTTTTCTCTCTGCCTGGGCGGAAGCCGCCACCCGCAATATCTCTGCTTTTAACTCACAATCACTTAGCAATAGCCTCTGGGCTTTCGCCGCCTTGGGCGAAAAACCTCCTGCCTCTTTTCTCTCTGCCTGGGCGGAAGCCGCCACTCGCAATATCTCTGCTTTTAACTCGCAAAACTTAAGCAATGGCCTCTGGGCTTTCGCTACCCTTGGTGAAAAACCTCCTGCTTCCTTCTTCTCCGCTTGGACGGAAGTCGCCATTCGCAATATTTCTGTGTTCAAACCGCAGGAACTAGGCAATAGCCTCTGGGCTCTGACGCAGCTAGATCCTAGTCGTCTACCGGCCATGCTTCAGGCCGCCAGCCTCTCACTAAATAAAAATAATTTTTCCGCGATTGATGGTCAGCAACTTTCCTTCGTTTTCGCCTATGCCAAGTATGTGTTGAAGGTCCCTAATCTTCCCGATCTTTCTCTCTCTGTTCCCAAACTTAGCACCACCATCACCCCCATCCAGCGAACGGCTGCCCAACGCTTTGAAACCGCTGGAATCGAAGTGCAAATGGAACAGCTCATTCCAGAGCTCCACACCACTGTGGACCTCTACCTGCCCGCGCACAAAATCATCGTCGAGCTAGACGGATCCAAGCACTACCAGCTTGATGCCCAAGGAGAGCGCGTGCTTGTCCTGCAAGACCAGAGGCGCGATGAGGTGCTCAAAGCCATGGGTTATACTGTAATCCGCATTCCCAATGACCAGGCGGATGTGGAAGTCCGTCGTCTTCTCGAACAGCTAGGTAGGCGCTGACAATCCGCAGAGTCAGATAGCGCCTTCTACCAAGCCCCACCCAGCACCGTGTAGAATCCCCGCTCAATCATTCTCCAAAAAATTCCGAATCTTATGAGTGAAATCTTTTTTCTTATACGGCCTTTTGGCGATCCTTTTTTGCCTTCCGGTAGCCCAGGCTGGCTGTGACCCGAAAGTTTGGGCGCTCCTATCGCAACAAGTTCCCACTTACCGTGATTTCGAAGCCTTCCTCAAGCAAGTAAAAGAAAATCGCATCCGCCTAAATCCACAGGAAATAGAAACCCTGAACCAGCGCCTGAAGGCCATGCTCGAGGCGGGCCTTCCCACACGTGACCTAAAATACCTTTTGGCAAACTTAAATCCTTTGCTGCAAAAAAAACCCACGATCCTCGCGGGCTCTACCCAAAACCTGCTCGAGCGCGAGCTAGTGGATAGTCTTCCTCAGTTCGATGCTATGGCCTTGGCAATCACAGCAAGAACACTAGCTCTTCTTCCCCGCCGGCCCTCTGGAGAACTCGTGGAAATATGGCTAGAGCTAGCGGAAAAAAAGATCTCTGGCTTTAAACCACAAGAGCTAGCCAATAGCCTTTGGGCGCTGGCGAAGCTGGGCGAAGATTTGCCTGGCTCCTTTCTCCGAGCATGGTCCCAAGCCGCCACTCGCAATATCTCTGCTTTCAACTCGCAAGAACTGAGCAATAGCCTCTGGGCTTTCGCCACCCTTGGCGAAAAACCACCTGCCTCTTTTCTCTCTGCCTGGACGCAAACCGCCACTCGCAATATCTCTGCTTTCAACTCGCAAGACCTAAGCAATAGCCTCTGGGCTTTCGCCACCCTTGGCGAAAAACCTCCCGCCTCTTTTCTCTCTGTATGGACGCAAACCGCCACTCGCAATATCTCTGCTTTCGATCCGCAAAACTTAAGCAATAGCCTCTGGGCTTTCGCCACCCTTGGCGAAAAACCCCCTGCCTCTTTTCTCTCTGCTTGGGCAGAGGCCGCCACGCGCAATATTCCTACTTTCAATCCTCAGGACCTAAGCAATAGCCTCTGGACTTTTGCTACCCTTGGCGAAAAACCTCCCGCCTCTTTCCTTTCCGCTTGGGCAGAGGCCGCCACGCGCAATATTCCTACTTTCAATCCTCAGGACCTAAGTAATACCCTCTGGGCTTTTGCCACCCTTGGCGAAAAACCTCCCGCCTCTTTCCTTTCCGCTTGGACAGAGGCCGCCACGCGCAATATTCCTACTTTCAATCCTCAGGACCTAAGCAATAGCCTCTGGGCCTTCGCTACCCTTGGCGAAAAACCTCCCGCCTCTTTCCTTTCCGCTTGGACAGAGGCCGCCACGCGCAATATTCCTACTTTCAATCCTCAGGACCTAAGCAATAGCCTCTGGGCTCTGACGCAGCTAGATCCTAGCCGCCTACCAGCCATTCTCCAAACAGCCAATGCCTCATTAAATAGACATTCTTTTTCTCCCCCTGATAAACGGCAACTTTCCTTCGTTTTCGCCTATGCCAAGCATGTGCTGAAGGTCTCCAATTTTCCCGACCTTTCCTTCTCTCTTCCCAAACCAGACTTCACCATCACCCCTATCCAACGAACCACCGCCCAACGCTTCGAGGCCGCCGGCCTCGAAGTACAAATGGAACACATCATTCCGGAGCTCCACACCACTGTGGACCTCTATCTGCCCGCGCACAAAATCATCGTCGAATTGGATGGAGCTCAACACTACCAGCTTGATGCCCAAGGAAAGCGCGTGCTCGTCCTGCAAGACCAGAGGCGCGATGAGGTGCTCAAAGCCATGGGTTATACCGTGATCCGTATTCCCAACGACCAGGCGGATGTAGAAGTCCGTCGTCTTCTTGAACAGCTAGGTGGGCGTTAGTAAGGTCATCGGCACATTTCCTGCTACCCTGTCCTCATGCAAGCATTGCTCGAGACATTTTTCCTCCTCTTCACTCTCACGGCTCAAGCTGCCACTCCCGCAGAAGATTGGTTCGCTCCCATTCGCGTGCAGCATGAGCAGGTCACCAAAAAAATCGAGGATCTCCGGGCGAGGG
>JAKFYM010000158.1 GCA_021730855.1 Bdellovibrionales bacterium | reverse complement strand
ACACCGTCCCTCGGTGGATTATCTTTTCCTATCGGCCGTTCCCTTGGCTAGACGCTTCAGTGTAAGCGCAGCTATTCTCACGGGCATGGGGCATGATGGCGCCAAGGGCCTAAGAGACCTACGTGCTGCCGGGGCCTTTACCATCGCTCAGGACGAAAAGACCTGCGTCGTTTTCGGCATGCCCAAAGTGGCGATTGAGCTAGGGGCAGCGATGGAGGTTTTGCCGCTGGGGGAGATCGCCCAGCGCCTACTTCTTGTGCGCAAAAAAGAAAAAGTGGCTTAGGGCGTTTACCCCTCGCTCGCGACAGCTTACACTAAAAACAAGAAGGTGCATGTGAACTCTGCAGAATTTTTTCAGGGCGAAAGCCGTACAATCCAATCTATTTATAAGGTTATTTTTGAATATCTAAAAAAGGTGGCCGAGGCGAATGGGGTGACCATTGAGGCCAAGACGCCCAGCCTGCACGAAGGCCCTCTCACCATCGATGTGGTGGGTGGCTTGCGCACCACCAGCACAAAGACCCCGGAGATCTACCTTTTGGGATTTTCCGAGCCCAATGCCGTAGGTATCTTTCATGATGTCTTCACCAAGAAGGCTCCCGATCCCAAAGAGAAATCGAAAGAGCATGACCTCATGAAGGCTCTTTTTCAGGGCTTGGATGCCGAAGCGAAGACCATGGGAAAAACCCTTGATCCCAAACAATCTATCATCGTGACCGGACTGGCCTTAGGCGGTTGGAAAAAAATCGAGGTGCAAAAAGCGGTCAAGATGCCGATTGGCACCAAGAGTGGGGAAATTGTTTTGACGCTTCCCCTCTTCGATCACGATTTCTCCGCCCAAAAGACGATCGATTTTTTTGGTTTTCCCGAAGACACCCGCATCCTCGTGGTCGACGATTCGGCCACCTCGCGCGTCAGCTCTCGCCAGCACCTCGCGATGGCCGGTTATTTCGTGGTGGATGAATGCGTGGATGGGCAAGCGGCCATAACAAAGTTGCGCGGCTCCCGGCCGCCCTTTGGCTTGGTAGTGGCCGATTGGCATATGCCCAATATGTCGGGGATGGAGCTTTTGAAAAAAATTCGGGCCACCGAAGAAATTGCAGCCTTACCGGTGATTCTCGCCACGGGCGAGCGCAATAAAGAGGAAATTTCTGCGGCAATTAAAGAGGGAGTGACGGGTTATCTGCTCAAACCCTTGGCCCCGGAGAGCTTTTTTAAGTCACTCAAGCAGGCGGCCGACATGAGCAAACGCAAATGAGCACCGAAACATTGCCACTCCTCCAGTCGCGCCCAGAAATTTTGGAGAAGCTTGCGCTCAGTGTGGCGCAGGCATTTGAAGGCCTAACGGGGCTGAAAGCTAGCGTTCTAGACACCATGCATAGGCACAATCCAGATCGCAAGGACGTGGGCATGGCGGGCCTAGCGCGTTTTGAGGGGCCTGCGCTGGTAATAGAAGTGGCGCTCTGCCTACCGCGAGGTGGATTTGCGGCCGCCGAGAGTGGTGGGTTAGGGGAGCAAGAGGGGAAGCCAGAAGAGCTAGCTGGAGAAGTCTTGAATATAGCCTTCGGCATGATCGCTCCCCATTGGAAAGCCATGGGATTTCCTATGCGTTCCTCCTTTCCCATTCCTCTTTCGGAAAAAAAATGGAAGGGCTGCTGGGAAGACATTCCGGATGAGTCCGCCACCGTTTCTTTTCTGGCGGATGGGAAAAAGTTTTTTCTAGAGGTCTTTCCTGGCGCTTCTTGGCGGCAGGCTTGGAAATATTCCATGCCCGAAATAAAAGGCACGCCTAAGGGCTAAAGATTTTCCCACTGACGCTACTGCGCCAAAAAACAGTAAGCGTATTTCTCCCATGTAACCATCCGGCACGACAACCGTGGTTGCGGCGCTTGGGTCCATGACACAAACCAGCTGTCATTGTAGAGTTTTCCTCGGCGGCTGATACTCTGCTGCCTAGCGAATGCATTTGGAAGCAAACGCATTCGTCTACAACAAAAGGAGATTCCCATGAAAACAGCTCTTATGCTCTCGTTACTCATTCTCACTCTCGGCTCGAGCCATGTTTCGCAAGCCGCGAACGCCCCGATCACCTGTGCCATCCGAACCTATAGTGGCCACTACCTAACAGCGGTCGGCGGCGGCGGACGCACGACGGACGTGCTCCACACCGATGCCACCCGTATCGGATCCTGGGAAAAATTCACGCTCGTGGATTCGGGAGATGGCACGCCGAACATTCGTTATGGAATTCGCACCGTGAACGGTCGTTACCTCACGGCCGTGGGCAGAGGCGGACGTACTGAAGACGTCATCCATTCTGACGCTACCCAACTATTGGATTGGGAAAAGTTCACGCTGATTTCTCTTGGATATGGCGTATACGCCATCCAAACCATTGATGGGCACTACCTCACAGCCATGGGCGGAGGCGGACGTAGAGTTGATGTGATCCACTCGAATGCCACCAGAATCGACAATTGGGAGAAGTTCCGCTTTATCTGTGGTTTTTAAAATATTTTCCTAAGAGCTGGTTTGAAAAGTGGGTTCGTAACGAGGCTGTGGAGGCGAGCGGATACCGAGGCGCGACGAAGCGCCATAGTGAACCTATGGCAACGAGGAGCAACGAAGGGAGCCGCTAGCCTCCGCAGACGCAGTAGATCTCCACTTTTCAAACCAGCTCTAAGTGGCGCCTCCTTCTGACTGGAGGAGTCGCCGTCCTGTTCTGCGTCATCAAAGAATCGTTCTAAAATGTCCGTTGCTTTATTGCGCAGCATTCGGAAAGAATCGAATACATGAAAAATTTCTTCCTTCGTCTCACACTGTTTCTAACATTCCCCTTCACTGCCCTCGGGGACTGGGCCGATCTCCCCCCCGATTCCTTCTCTTTGGCTCCTCCTCCACAGAGCGGATCCCCCGCTTATGCGCGGGATTTCGAAATCCTCAAAGAGCACCAGAGTACGCGGACGGAGAGCTCCTGTGAGCTTGGAAGAAGACAGTTTTTTCCCTCTTACAAAACTATGTTTGCCAACCAGGAATCCCCGCTGGAGGCTGAAGAAGCCGATCTGGCCTTTGCCCTAATCACCAAGGTAATGAAGGTCACAGAGAAAATTTCTAGCTATCAGAAACAGATATTTAAACGTCCTAGGCCTTATAGCGAAGACAGCACTCTTGAGCCCTGCATTATGAAAATC
>JAKFYM010000018.1 GCA_021730855.1 Bdellovibrionales bacterium | reverse complement strand
GCCATCGAGATCGGGCATATAGAGATCCGTGACCACGGCGCTGAAGGATTGTTTGCGAAGCGCATCGAGGGCCTCGCGTGGATTGGTGAAGCCGGAGACCGCAAAATCGCGTTTTTCCAAAATGGCTTTTAGGACGGTGACGATATTTCGCTCGTCGTCGAGCACGAGGACCGAACCCGTTTCTTGGTTGTGGGAAGCGAACATTCTCACTCCTTTCCTCTGGCCGTAAAGCGCAGGGTCAACAAACTACCCTCCCCCACTAAGCTAGACGCCTCCATTCGTCCGCCATGGGCTTCGGCGATTTTTTGGCAGATCGACAATCCCAGGCCCGTGCCTTGGGGCGACTGCGTGAAAAACGGAATGAACACCTTGTCCAATACCTCGGGGCTCATGCCGGCCCCGTTGTCTTCCACGCTTAGGTGAATTTCCACTCTGCCATCGCGTATTGTATGGGCCAACCGCAATGAAATGGTAGGCTTTTTTTGTCCTTTTTTCATTAGGTCCGTCACGGCCCGGCCCGCGTTTTCTAATAAATTTTTCAGGACCAAATCGAGCAGCACAGGCTGGCATTCCACCTTCGGCATCGCATCAGGAACGTGCACTAGGAACTCGATTTGCTCTTCGCGAAAACGCTTCTCATATCGACTCGCAGCAATAAGCACGAGCGCCCGCAGGTCGGCCCATTCCGCCTCGCCCTGGAAAGGTTTGGCGTAGTTGAGAAACTGCGTCACCACCGTGTTCAAGCGATTCACTTCCTCGACGATGATTTTCAAAAAAGGCTCCTGCGGGTCCCCAGGCTTGGGATCTAGCACCTGGGCCGCGCCCTTGATCGCACCCAAGGGATTGCGGATCTCATGCGCCAGCCCTGCAGCCATCTCCCCGATCGTGGCTAGGCGGTCGCGCTCGCGGAGTTGGGCGTAGACATCGAGCTCATGCAAAGCCTCGCCGGCCCGCGCGAAATAGGGCGCAAAGAGCGGAAGCGCGCCCCAGCTTTCGTCCCAATGCTCAGGCGGCTCCGGCAAGTGCATCGTGGCAAAACCCAGCACGCTACGGTCATGCACGAGCGGAAAAGCCAGGGTGGATTCCAGGGATTGCAAGGCCTCGAGCGCCAGCTGGGCATGGGCCACATTGGCGGAAAGAGTCTCCCGCTCACTCGTGCGCTGGAGCTCGCTCGCCAGCACGGGCAGCCAGTTTTTGCGCCTCTGCCAATATTGCACGAGCGGAAAACTTGCGGGCAGCGCCTCTGGCAATGCTTGCCTCGCCCCCTGCACCTTGCGAAATTGTTTCCCCGCCGCATCGAGCATATAAAAAGAAACCATCTCGCCCTCGAGCGCCCTCGCCAAAAAGCGCCCCGTGGCCGCGGCGATGGCTTGCGCCGAAAATGCCCCGGCGATCTCCTTACTGGCTTCCTGGATCAGCGAACCTATGCGCGTGGCCTCTTTAAAAAAGAGGCGCTGAAAAAAAATCGCCGTCAGGCTGCGCACGGGATCGAGGCTCACCACCACGATGAAGGCCGCAAAAAAGGCGTTGATCAAATAGAGCGTGGTATTGGCCTTCACCCAATTGGTGATGAGGAGAAAAATCAAAAAAGAGCTCGCCGCCGCCAGCACATTGGTGAGCACGCGCCCGAGGATGCGCCTAGAACTCACCAGCGACTGGTGAAGCACGGCATCTTTGATGAAATAAAAGTAGAGGGCCAGGAGCACATTCCCCACGGCCGGCAATGTGCGCCCCATCCAGGGCACGCGGTCCATGGTGCAGAGGAGAGTGACGAGCATGCCCCCGAGGTAGAGCCAGCTATTGCGCCGCTTGAGGGCATGGCGCATCTCGAGCGAGGCAAAACGCGTGAACTCGCCCCAGCCCCCGCGCGGCTTCACCGAACCCACCGCCTCGGAGAGAAAAAGGTAGAGGTTGGCGAAGACAATGAGGGTGGGAGAGTAATAACTCAGGTCGCGAATCCAGGGCGTGCGGTCGAGCCCGAGGGTCACGGGGGGAACGAGCAAGAGTGAGCCGAGGATGGACAAACGCAGGAACCAGCGAATCACCCAGCCCTCAGGCTGGAGCAAAGTGTTCAGGAACAAAAGGCTCAGGGGCACAAGGATCAGTGTGGAGACAATGTGGACGCTTTCCATCAGGCGCCAGTCGAGCACATTGGCCATAAAGAAGGAAAAAGCCCAAAGACTGATACAAAGAGTCAGGGCCGCATAGGCCAGATTCAGTTTATTGCCCACCCCACGCGCCAGCACGTACACGCTCAGGGAAAAACACACGGCTGCCAGGAGCAGCGCCGACTCAAAAAGTAGGTCAATTTTCATCGCGTACATGGGGAATACCGCTTCAGGTAAAACTCATTGATTCCGAAAAGTTAAATGGATCATGCTGTTGCCGAACCGAAAAAAACATACCCATTCTTTGCGCCTCGACCTAGTGGTTTTTGTGGCCGTGGCCGCCTTTTTGTTCTTTTCCCTGCGCAACACCCTCTTCCCCGGCCAGCGCCAAGCCAAAATCGAAGCCACCGTGGAACGCGAACCCGCTAGCCTGCTGGAAGAAAAACGTCCTGAGCTCTCCACCCAGCTCGTGAGGCTCCCCTGCCTCTCGCCCCTTCCGACCACGCCCCAAAGCACCCAAGCCCGGCTCGTGAAAGTGGAAGCAGGCCTCTGCCAAGGCGACAAAGCCCTGCAGCCAGTGCGGCTTCGAGCGAAGAATTTAGATTCCGGCGAGGATATTTTGGTGTTTTTCCCCAAAGGGAAACGGATGGTGACGACGAATTACTTTGCGCTCCAGGCCGGAGAAAATCGCATCCAACTGGAATGGGAATTCGGGCGGGGCGTGAAACGGGTGGAAGAGATTCGGTTTTTTCGGGACTAGAAGCCTCGGATTCGCTCTTTTCCTCTCATCCGCGGCCTCGACACGGTCTATTTTTGAGACCGCTTTGCTCTATGGAGATCCTAGACCTGGCAATGGTAGGTTTGCGTTCTAGATTTCCTAGAGCGGCGCGACTAAGGGCGCCCCTGGGAAGTGAGCGCGTGGGCGCAGATCTGAGTGAGCGCGGAGCGCGAGCGGGTGGGTGGAAGCGGGGCGCAGGAGGGTTTGCGTGGAGATGGGGGAAATACTGCGCGCTGGATTTTCAGAGTGATTTTTTTGCGCTGGGCAGATTATTTAGAAATATTTTCTCTGCTGCTTGGTTGCTTGC
>JAKFYM010000352.1 GCA_021730855.1 Bdellovibrionales bacterium | reverse complement strand
ATATGGGAGAATGCTGGGGGATTTGCGGGTGGTTGTGGGGGTGCATCACCCGAGTGACGTGGAAGCGGGCCAAACGCTTGGCCAGGCAGTTTGTAAGCGCTTGCTAGAAGACAAAGAATTTCGGCAAGAATTGGCAGAAATGCACGAGATCTGAACAAAAAAAAGCGCGCAGGAAAATCCCGCGCGCTTTTTAGAAATACCAGAAATTACGGTTTAAACGTGAATTGGCAGTTCATTCGGCTGCGACCGCCACCCCATTCGTTGTCCATAAAAGCCACGTCTTGCGGCGAGCTTTCTTTTACATTCCGCGACTCACTGGGAGAGAATAATACGGCCGCATGACCGAAACGTTCATCGGGTTTCTCCGTGGCTAAAAAACCACGCAGAGAAATCGCCCGAGGGTCAGGCCAGCCTGGAACGATTTCTGTGCTGCGATATTTCTCTTGGATGTATTGGTTCGACATAAAAGGCAAAGATCCCACCTGAATGCTCACCACCGGAACTTCTTGCGTCATATCGAGAACAAATTCTTCTGCTCCCTCTCCCTTGCAATGAACGGTTTGGATGTCCTCAATAGTTTTGGCTTGCGCCGCGACGGAAAACACGAGTGAAAAACTTACAGCCACCAATTTATTTTTCATAATATCCCCTTTCTCGAGATGAATAGCTGAGGTATCAACGAAAACAGATGTTGTCTAGGCACGAAGGATAGGTGGTGGTCTTCCTTCGAGGGTGCGGGCAACAATAGATACTAAATTTCGACAATGAATTTCGGAGGGGATTCTTATGCCGTATATATTTTTCCTATTAACGCAATTGCTTCTGGTTTCATTCGCCCAGGCTAATGAAAAAAATACATTTATTGGGCTGGGGATCTCTCTCTCGCCAATAAAACATTTCGACTCTCGACTAAAAAATCTGCCAAATGAAGAAGATCGCTACTACCTAGAGGTCCCCCTGGGAAATCTCAGCGAGGAACAATTTTCTGGACTACAGAAGATTTATGGAGAGCGTTCCAAGGTCCCCTATGACAGTAGCCGCAACTATGAACTCATTGATTTTCTGGATCCGGAAATTCAGGCTTTAGTAAATAATCTTTATTTACCTGTTTTTTATGATCCTAGCGCTCTTGCCTACTTTCAAATGGAAGGATTGGAGGGTCCAGTTTGGGATGCCTTAAAAAAGAGAGGGTTGGCATCCTATGCCAACTGCTGGAACGCCACTTCGGAAGTTTTGCGGCGTAGACACCCACAGCATAACCCCTCCGACGATAGGTATTTTCTCTATTGGCCTGGCCGTACCGATGCCTACGAGTGGTTTACTAGCGATCAATACAGCCAGACCATCGAAGAACCCGAGATCGGTGACGTGATGGTGCTGATCGGAAAGGGACAGATTCAACATACGGCCATCTTCGTCACCAATGACCTGATCTTCGAAAAGACAGATGGCGGCGAAAAAGATCCGTATCGGATCTCCTTCGTGGCCGACGTGCTGAAAAAATACCAACGCGCCTATGGGGAGCAGCTAGTGATTAGCTATCGAAGGTTCTCGGGTTTCCAGGCCCTGCCGGAGCCGCAGCTGCCGTATACAGCTCTATTGCCCTTGCATCGGAATTTGCTAAAAGGCGTCTACCCTGGCCTGAATCCAGACCAGGTGGTGCCTTCCTGCGAATTTTTCAAACCTGAAACCTGTGAACCCACCCATAGCGTGGTGGAGACAGCAAAAATCACGATCGATGCGGAGACCGGTCGCGGTCGCGTCGAGGCGGATCCCCTGGTCACGCAGCGTTTTTCCGTGCTCAGATAGAGACCAGCGCTCCAGGAAGGAGCCTTCTTTTTTGCGGCTTTCTTCTTTTTCCGTTGACCGCGAAAGCGGCATTGGTACGCTCACTACCAACACGAATATGCATGGAGGAAATATGAAATTTATTTTTGTAGTGGCTCTGCTACTTCCCTTGGCGCAACCTGCTTTCGCACGCGGCTCAATGTGTGAGGCTCCGGCCGTGGAAATCACGCAATGCACTGCCGATGCTTGGCTTGCCTTTTATCCCTTTGTTTCCGTCTGCCGCAATGGCGCAGACTATACGCTCATGATGGATGCAGGCGTGGGTCGCCTTCCCTCGGCCTCCGCCGCCCTGCGCAGCGAGACAGAGACCGCAGTCATTTTTTCGACCACGGCCGAGGAAATGGACGGAACAAAATTTACCTATGTGAAATCTGAAAAAAGAAAAGGGATTCTCAGCTATCCCGTTTTTGGCGGAGATGCCGATCTCTCCTATACCTGCACGAACCTAGCGGAATAAAGAAAAGTGGGCGAGGGCTCGGCTTTCGCCCCTTTTTCTTACTTTTCGAGCCGCTCTAGAATCTTTTCCGCTTCTGTTTCATCGATCAAGATGAAGCGCTCCTGTTTCTCTTCATAGGCATACACATCGGCTTTCGCAATATCAAACCACCAGCCATGCACCCCTAAACTTCCCTCTTTGATCCGCTTTTTCACCACCGGGTAAGACTTCACATGCTCCATCTGCAAAAGAACATTGAGCTGTGAGAGTTGGTTGTGTTCCGTGATTTGGAGGTCAGGAGCCAGGCCACCCTGCAGTTGGTCCACTGCGGCATCTCCATGGCGCAGCCAATTGCGAAGGTTCGGAGGTTCCACTTTTTTGCGATCCCCGGCCAGGGCTCGCATTGCGCCGCATTCTGAGTGCCCGCAGACGATGATATTTGCCACCTGCAGGTTGAGCACCGAATACTCGATGGCGGCAGCCTCCGCCTCATCACTTGAAGACACTCCATGGGCGCCACAGGGTGGAATGAGATTCCCTACATTTCTAAGGACAAAGAGATCGCCTGGGTTGGTGGAAGCGAACGTATTCGGAACCACTCGACTATCAGAGCAGGCAATGAACAAGGTGTCTGGAGATTGCCCAATGGCCAAGCGGCCAAAGGCTTCTTTATAGCCTTCTCGGACATTGCGGCGAAATTCCACTATACCCTGGATTAATTTTTTCACGGAACCAGAATGTAACGCAATTCGGAGGGTGAGTCTATGCCGGCCGCTTCAAACCTTGCCCCTTACTGCAGGCAGGCGTGTTCGTGGGTAAGAAGCAGGTAGGCAAAGAGTTTTACTACGGCCTCTGTTCCTGTGGGCGAAGCGAAGAGGGCCATCATTCTCGCATCGAAGTAATACCTGTCT
>JAKFYM010000355.1 GCA_021730855.1 Bdellovibrionales bacterium | reverse complement strand
CAGATTCTCTTGGATGCGGCTCTTTTTCACGGCGAGCCCCTCGATCAATTTGCGTGCACGCACCAGCATATAGTGCGCGAGGATGGTGGCATCAGGCGCAATCACCCGCTCCACGGAGGAATGCGAAATGTCGCGCTCATGCCAGAGCGGAATATTCTCGAGCGAAGCCTGGGCATAGGCGCGCAGCAAGCGGGCGCAGCCGGTGAGATTTTCCGCCGAGATCGGATTCTTTTTGTGCGGCATCGCCGAGCTGCCTTTTTGGCCAGCCGAAAAACCTTCTTCCACCTCACCCACTTCGGTGCGCTGCAGGTGCCGGAGCTCCACGGCCATGCGCTCAATGCCCGTGCCTAAGATCGCCAGGGCCTGGAAAAAAGCCGCGTGCCGATCGCGCGGGATCACCTGGGTCGACACCGCCTCCGGCTGCAAGCCAAGGTAGCCGCAGGCCTTTTTTTCGATCGCGGGCGACAAGGTTCCGTACGAGCCCACGGCTCCCGAAAACATCCCCACATTCACGCCCTCGAGGGCCAAAGCAAAACGCGCGCGGTTGCGCTGCAATTCGGCAAAATGCGAGAGGAAACGTAAACCAAAAGCCAAGGGCTCGCCATGGATCCCATGCGAGCGGCCGATGGCGGGGATGCGCTTGGTCTCGATCGCCAATTTTTTCAAAGCCTTTGCTAAAGCCAAAGATTCTTCTTCGATGAGTTCTCCGGCGGCGCGGAGTTGCAGGGCAAAGGCAGTGTCGATCACATCGCTCGAGGTGAGGCCGTAGTGAAAATACTGAGCATCGGCGCCCACGTATTTTTCAATCGCCATAGTGAAGGCAATCACATCGTGCTTGACCACTTCTTCATTGGCTTGGATCTCGGCCACGTTCACCTTGGCTTTGCGGGCGAGGCGCCGATAGGCGGCCAGCGGCAGGATCTTGCTCTCGGCCATCGCGCGGCAGGCGGCGAGCTCCACTTTTAGCCAGGCATTGTATTTTGCTTCTTCCGTCCAAATAGCTGCCGCGGCGGGCAGGGTGTATCTTTCGATCATGACCCTTCATACGCCAAAAGCCCTACGGCCTTCAACGATCTTCCTTCCATTTTGCGAGCAGTTCCATGGCCGTGAGCATTTCGCCCGTGAGCCCCAGCAGGGGGTGAATGTCCCGGGAGCAGAGCGCCAGGCCCGGCAAGCCAAAGTGCGACCAATCGAGATAGTCGCGCTGGTCGAGCTTCTCGGAAAAACCCGATTCATAGACCAGAAAGGAAGAAGGAATGTGCTCCAGGCTGGTAAACCGATAGAATTTTTGAAAGACCGGATCCTGCTCGAGCTTGTCGGGATCAGGCGAAAGCAGAAAGGGGCTTTCGCGCAGAAAAGGGAACACCTGGTTGAGCTGCGCCAGCGACCGCCGCAGCACCCGCGAGATATAGCGCAGCGAGATGCTCTCTTCGGTGAAGGGCACGAGGGTGCGCACCACCAAGGCGCGGTGGCCTTCGGGAATGCCGCCATAAGCGTCTTTGGAAAAAAGCTGGAGCTGGAGGAAATTCTCTTCCTGTAAACCTTCGTTCGGAACAATCGCGGCTAGGTGCGAGCCCATGCCTTCAGGGATCGCCCGCTCTGGCAGGAGGATGGTGAAATTCAGGCGCCAAAAAATCGGTCGCTCCCGGCGGATGGCTTCTTGCAATTTTTTCGGCCGCAGGTCCTTGGGAATCAGCTCAAAAAAACGGCGGGCGCCCATCGCCCCGGCCACCCGGCGGCTGCGGACAAAACCCTCGTAGCTCGAGAGCAGCACCCCGCTCAGGCGGCCACGTTCAAACACGATCTCCTCCACGCGGGTGGAGCGCTTGATGTTTCCACCATACACAAGCACGCGATTGAGCAGGCGCTCTTTCAGGGCTGAGCGCCCGCCGAGCGGAAACCGCAGTCCCCGGGCGGCATAGTCGATCACTTTTTTATAGGAAAGGTAGGACATATTCTCCGGCACCAAGGAACCAAAAAGCGCCAGTTGCAAATGCGCAAAGGCCTCATAGGTGACGGGAAGACCAAGCTCGGCCACGAGCTCGGCAAAACTTTTTTTGCTCACCTCGGTGCCGGAAAGCAAGCGAGCAAAACGCGTTCGCTTTTCTGGCTCCATCGCCAGAGCTTGCGCGAGATTCGCGCTCAGGGCCTCGGGCTGATAAGAAAAATCCAGCCGCATCCCAGGCGCCACCACCTGCAGGGGCGGCTCATGGAGCGGAAACAAATCTTGCAGCTCTTGGTAGAGGCCAAGGCTGCCCAAAAACTGATCGATGGCGGAGCCTTTTTGCAGGCCGATCGCGGGCTCCACGATAAAATCGCCCAAGAGCCGGCCCGAGGGGATTTCGTACAAAATACTGAGCGTGGAGACTTCCTCGAGCACCAGCACCTTTTGCCCCGCTTGGGCGGCGCCGGCGGCTAGGAAAAGCCCGCTCAGCTGGTCGCCGATCACGATGAGGTCGTAGGCTCCGCGAACCTGCATCCTATTTTTTCCTCTGCAGATCGAGCGGGGTCACGCAGGTGCCCTTGGCCTTGCAAACCAGGATGGGCTCCGCCAGCACCTCCGCCGCCGTGGGCCCTTGTTCGGGCTGGGAGCGAATCACTTTCCAGGCCTCAAACTCCATGGTGCGGGAGGTATTGCCCTCTTTCACGATCTTGCCCTTGGCTTCGATATAATCGCCCGCATAGACCGGAGCTAAGAATTCCACGGATTCATACGCGCGGAAAAGGCCTTCGTCGCCATCCCGACGGATCAGGAGCTCCGTAGCCACGTCCCCAAAAAGATGCAGCATCTTGGCGCCATCCACGAGCTGTCCCCCGTAGTGCGCGTCCTCGGCCCCCATTCGCAAACGAATCACCACTTCCATTTTCATGCGCGCCTCCTTGGGCAAGAATACCCGAAAATCAAATCGATGGGCGGAAAAATGGCCGCTCTTCCGCCACCCATTGCGCTAGAAATTCCGAAACCCTTCCGCCCGCACCGCGATGCATCTGCAAAAAAACTTTCAGCGCTTCCAGCGCGCGCGCGCGCTCGCCGCCCTTGCCGACCCGCATTTTTTCCATCCAAGTGGCCAGTGCCGCTGGCCCGCCTATTTTCGGCAAACAAAAAGCCGAGCCCGTGGCCAGCAAAGTATAAGCCTCGGGACTACGCGCGTGCTCCGGGCCAAAAGCCACGGGCAGGTGGTAGGCCACGGGCTCGACTT
>JAKFYM010000141.1 GCA_021730855.1 Bdellovibrionales bacterium | reverse complement strand
CTCCCGGGGACGCATGCACTCTCTGAAGAAAATCCTGGCTGAATGTAAGCATGCGTTCGCGAAATAGGCCGAAGTCTTCCCGAGAAAGAGTGATGGGGGCGGTGTACATCAGCTCTTGAGGGCTAAGGTCTTCGCTCTGGTGCATCGAGCGCAGGCGCCAATTGCAATGGTGCCGCGAAACGTGGGGAGATCCTTCTTCGAGGTGCGTTTTTTGCGGGCCCGAAGCGTAGTGGCCCTCTTTTTCCCTGCACACGTTCGCTTCCACCAAAAACGCGAGTACTTCGATTGCGCTCGCTCGGGATAGGCCAAAGCGCTCGCTGATTTCTGGCAAGGTTTTTCCTTCCCAGAGCGTAACGAAGAGGCTGATCGCTACGTAGAGCGAGTTGGAATAGAATACGGCACGCTCTGCCTCGGGCATCACCCGATCCGCCGCCACGCGGTTCACCACCTTTCGCGATCGCACTCGGATTTCCTCAAGCTTGCTTTCCCAGAAATCCCGCAGGGCCGGGCTGCCGGCGCGTTCCTTCTGCACGAGAAAGTGCACGAACTCGCCCACATCAAAGGCGCTGATGAAGAAGAAGCTGTTTTTCTGCAAAATGCCTTCTATGGTCTTGCGGTGGGTTGGGAAAATGGTTCCACCGTGCGGGATCATTACCGGGATCTTTCCCAGTCCGATGTCTCTAAAGCAGAGGGTCCGCTGCTATGGAAGCAAAAGGTGAGTGAGCTCCAGGCTTCGCTCGAATCTTCTGCCGACGGCTGCCGCACGGGAGAAAATTTCTTTCAGGCCTTCAACGAATTTCTTACCTCGAATTGGAAGTATAATATTTCTCGCGCGCTGCGCGCACGAGAGCTGGCCAATCTTCGCATGGCTAGCCACACGAACAACTTACTGCGATCGTACGCTTGCGCAACAGACAAAACGGCAAACGAAGAAGTAGTAGCCAAGGCTCGCGAGCAGTTCAAATTGGATTCGGAAGCCGTGAATTCCGACGAGAATCAACCAAAATGCTCGAGCATTTATAAGGTGGCCCGATTCAAGCCCACCGCCTTCATCACGGCGGCAGAGGCGATGGTCCAGCTGAAGCTTATGAATGTTATGGTGGTAGACACGTTCGAGCAGCAGCGCCAGTTGGGTATCAAGGAAATACCAATCGTGCTGAATGAGAATGCACGCTAAGTAGAGATTTTCCACTACGAGGGCTATAAACGTTGCGCTCCTGGCAGCTCTGCAAAGAAGATTTGGTGAATGGCTTGGAGTCTTTGTTCGAACCGTTGCGGTAGAGACAATGATTTTGTTTTATAGTGCCGATGGGCGGGATGGCTTTGTCCTGGTTCAGATCTTGCTTTAGGTGAGGCGCTATCAAGCGCCCAGCATTTTAATCGCAAATGGAATACCTGGGTTGTTAAAAAAATATCGGTCTGTACAAAAGTTAAACACCTAAGTGGAGTAATGCCGTTGAATTAAGCCAAATCCACCCACACAGTGTTGTTGTATTTATAGGGACTTGCGGGTGAGCGGATCTGCCTCGGATAGGCGCGGGACAGGTGAACCCGACGCTCTGTAGACTTTATGAGCAGCTCATGGAGACGGTCGTAAACCCATTTAATTTTCTGAAGAAAGCGCCATAGCTCTCTGGCCACGTAGGTGATGGCGAGCTTGAAGTTGGCCCGTTTGTACTTCGCGGCGAGGGGGTTTTGCGGTTTTTTTTCGATAAAATTCATCTGACTTCTGGTGAAATTCACGAGCCAAAGCGCAGTGTAGAGCTCTTGCAAAATTCCATTGAGGGATTTGGAATGCCACTCTTCCATGTTGAGCGTGCTGGTGAGATCGCGGAACGAGGTTTCCACTTCCCAGCGTAAGCGATAAAGCTTTTGAAGTTTTTCAAACGAGATAAAAGCGCGTGGAAGATTGGTTACAAATACGTCGTAGCGCTGTGTTTCCTTGTTTCGTAATTTGATGAGATAGAGGGTTCTGCCCTTGTATTGGAATGAGGAGAATTTTTTTCGTTTGGAGAAGAAAGCGGAAATCTCCTTTGGCATCCCGGCTCGCCGGGCTCGAATGAGGAAAGAGTTATTAGCATTGAAGTGGGCCTGAACGAGCCCAGCGCTCCAGTAGAGGCGATCGTAAATGGTGAGAGAGTTTTCCTCGAGGCCCGGCACCATCTCGCGCGCATCTCTATGTTCATTGAGGCGATGGCTAAAGCGAAAATCCTTGGTAATACTGCTCAACAGATCATAGCAGTGGGTAAAATAGGCTTTTGGCAAATAGCTCTCACGATAGTGGCTCACGGCGCGACCATGGAAACCCTGGTTTACGATATCCGCTGTGCGAGGCAGGGTTAACTGCTGGCCATCGATGGCGTAGATTCTAAGGCCTTTAAATTGGCGCCTGCTGCACTCCAAATCTGCAAGCAGGGAGGAGAGTATATCCTGGAAGAAAGTGTGGGATACGCGGTTCCTCGCGTGCGAGAGGGCGCTTTTATCGGGGAGCTCCTCGCCATCGAAGCTCTCGACTAGGGCTGAGTAATATCCGCTTCGATTGGAGCCGGCTACGAGAGAAACCAGCGTGTGAAAGAGATTCTTTGGAGTGAACTTCCTGGAGCGAGTTTTTTTCTTCTTAGTGAGATCTTTTTCTGGAAAATGCTCTGCGAAAACGGGTAAATTATAACGCGGTGGCCTGCCGCGGGCGCGTCAAATACTTTTTGTTTGTCATGTTTTTCTCTCCTTGGAGAACAGAGTAAATGAATCCTCTCCAAAAGCTAGGCTCTAAAAAGCATCCCATTTGTGTAAGTGTCTGGGATGAGGAAAATGCAGCTAACGTCGCTAAGGTTTGCGACCAACATGGTTGGCACTTCATCGCGAGGATCGCCCCAGAAGAGGACGAGGATCTAGAGGATCTCCTCGTAAAACTCAGCTATGAGCAAATCAAGTCAGAGGCCTTTGCCTCCCTTCCCGCTACACTTCTCGATCCTAAGCCCAATAACTTCTGTCCTTGCGGCAGCAACAAAAAATATAAGAAATGCTGCATGTTGGCCGGTCAGCGCTCCGATCAAGCTTCAATTCTAGAAATCCATCCGAGAATTGAAAACCGCGTCCAATAAGGCTTAATTCAACGGCATTGCATGTCAGGTCTTAAACTATGCATTCGGTTGTTCTTTCGTTAGAGTAAGCTTTTTTAGGTGTAAAAACATTTTGCCTGTGTGCAAACTGTCT
>JAKFYM010000016.1 GCA_021730855.1 Bdellovibrionales bacterium | reverse complement strand
CTCCCGGCGTGGGGGTGGGGAGATTGCGCGAGGCGAAACCGCTGCGGAGTGCGGGAGTTTTTTGGTGTGGGCGTATGTGGTGCGGGGACGTAACAGCGCATAATCGCGCCAAAAGCAGCGCGTCCGGTCGCGCATAGGCCCTGTAAAATTCTGGGTTCTGATATTTTCAAAAAGTAGATTTGATTTCTCCAGACAGTGCCAAAACGAAAGTCGTTACATTCTAGTGAGTGTGGTTGGGTGATTAGGGGATTTCTTAACTCGGCGTTCTTCCTAAGTTTGAATTCGATAGCGGAGATAAACCCAACCTTCGCTAAAACGGCGCTCCTCGATTAATTCGAGCTTGAGGACAATGTCTTTGGGCAAAACGGGAATCACAGGAATACCGTTACCGATCGTCGTTGGAACAACGAACAAATGGATTTCATCGACAAGATTATTGCAAAGGGCCTGTGTTGCGAGAGTGGGGCCGCCGATACAAAGATCTTTGGCAGAGCTTATTTTCATTTCACGAATCTTTTGCACATCGAAATCGTTCTCAAGACGAGTCTTTCGAGTGGTCACCGACTTTAAGCTCTTTGAATAAACAATTTTTTCAGCTGATTGCCAGACGCGCACGAAATCTTGATGCTCGGCCCCTATATTGGCAAGATCCGGTGTTTCCCAGAAAGACATCGTCTCGAAATTTTTACGCCCGTAGAGGTAAGTCCCGATGGGGCGCATGACCTCAGTGATGAACGCAACGGAGCCTTCAGCCGGAGTAGACCAATCATAATGCCCATCGCCGATATAACCATCCACTGACATAACTGACACGTAATGAAGTTTGGCCATCGTTCGATATCCCTCCGTGATTCGCCTGGAGGTATCTTAACTTTCAAAACATTGTTGTCCATCAAGGAAATGCTTTCCTTTCGCCTCATGAATAGGAAGACGCAGGCTTCCTATTACTGCGCGGTATTGGGAGACGTGGAAAAATCGTGAGGGAGAGTGAGGAGTTGTGCCAGGCGAAACCGATGCGGAGTGCGGGGGCAGGAGGAGCGCGGAAGTGGAGAGATCTCCCGCGGAGTGCGTAGAAAAAATCGCGAGCTCGCGAGAGATTTTTCTTGACCGGCCTTGGGTGGAGAAATTGATTTTACGAGAGGGAAATTTGTTTTGTTTCTAGCGTGAGATTAGCCGCTGGATTTTGCCTTTAGCGCGATTTGCGAGAGAGAGTTTACGGCCCCGGATGCGGGGGATTTCTTCTGTGTACGGCGCTCCTGCGCGAGGCCTCGAATTCCTCTTTTGAAACCCATGATAGCTTCCTGTTTTCAACATCGGAGGACCTACCTATGACCAATCGCGAACTCGAAACGAAACTAGAAATCTTAGTGCAAAACGAGCGGGAGATCACTTTAGAGATCCTGCATTTGATTCTGGAAGTGGAAAGGAGGGGGCTGCATCTCCCTTTTCGCAACCTTCAGACCTACCTCGTGAAAAAACACAAATACTCTTACGGGGCCGCGAATCGCCGCGTGCAAGCCGCGCGCCTTTTAAAAAGCGTTCCGGGAGCCGAAGAAAAACTCCGCGAAGGAGACTTGAATCTCTCCACCATGGCCCAGACCCAGACCGTCTTTAACCGGGTGGAGGTGTCAGAAGAGGAAAAAGCCGAAGTGGTGGAAAAGATGTGTGGGAAATCCTACCAAGAGAATGAAAAGATCCTAGCCGCCTTATTCCCCGAAGAAGCTCCGGTGAAAGAAACTTTCCGCAGAGTAAATGCCGAAGACTCAAGATTATCGATCCTTCTAGAAAAGGAAGGCCGCGCAGCTCTCGAGCGCGTCAAAGAACTCCTCTCTCACTCCCATCCCGGAGCCAGCTGGGCGGAGATTGTGACCTTTCTAGCCCTAGACTACGTAAAGAGAAAAGACCCTCTTGCGCGAAGCAAAACCGATGGGGAGAAAAAATCCAAAGCCGCCGTGAAGAGGCAAGCCCTGCAAAGGGCCGAAGGGCAGTGCGAATATATAAATCCCGAAACCAACGAAAGGTGCCGCAGCCGCCACCGAGTGCAAGTAGACCATATTATTCCAACCGCCCGAGGAGGAACCGATGAGCTAGAAAATTATAGATGCCTCTGCCAGCCTCACAATCTTCTCGAAGCCCAAAGAATCCTCGGCAAAGAAACCATGGATCCCTATTGGCCTAAGCATTGAGGGCGCAAAAAAAAATCTTTCCCCTCGCGCGGCCTGCGTACCGGCCTTCGCGCCCGCGCGCCGGCCTGCGCTCCCGCCCGCGTTGCCCCCAGGGCATCTCGCGCCCGAGCCCGAGCTGTGCTCCCGCTCGTGCTTCGCACCTCGCTGTGCGCGCCTCTGCGTCGGCGCCCCAGCACCGAGCATCCGGTCCGCGCTCGCTCGTGCTCCGCACTCACTCCACCTACTCCCCCACTTCCACCATGAATTTTCTACCGTTCCAAATTTCCAGAACGCCCCCACATTTGACACCACCTCCTCAGGCCCCTTACAAACCTCCCCGGAGGAGAAGATCGATGCTTTCTATTTTGGTGGCTCTGTTCACGTTTCCCTTGGCGCACGCAAACCCAAACGCAAACCCAGACGAAGCGCTCTGGGTCCAAGCCGGCTTCACCAATCCCTCCTTCGAAGAATGGGACACCAACACCCTCTACCCTGCCGGAAAGATCGATGCGAACTTCACCCATCAGCTCGAGCTCGCCGTGGTGATGTACAATAACATCGCCTGGACGAGGGATGAAGTGCAGGCCCGGATGCGCAAAGTGGCGGAAATCTACGCCCAGTGCGGGATTGAAATTCCGGTCGTGCATTTCGTGGCCAGCGATGCGCCCTTTGGCAATCCAGACATTGCCTACAATATTCATAGAAACGATCATCTAGAAGCGAAGATCAGCGCCGCCACTCCCACCGCCGTGCGCCCGCTCCTCTATTTCGTGCGAAGCGGTCATAACCAATCCTACGCTCATACCTGGTCGGATTCTCACGGCGGCCGGACCACCGGCGCCCCTCAACTCCAAGAACAACTCAACACCAGTTGGATCACCGAATCCTCCCGTCCGCGTATCAACTATGATCCTTCTTATTCCACCGAGGCTCATGAGATTGGCCATAGCCTCCTGAACACCCCCTATCACTACGAGTCTCGATCTGGAGAACGGAATTTTTTCGCCAACCTCCGCTATTCCAACGACGAGATCAATGAACAGCAGTGCACGTTTATGCGC
>JAKFYM010000407.1 GCA_021730855.1 Bdellovibrionales bacterium | reverse complement strand
CAAGATGATCAGACCACGTATCGATTCTTTGAAATCCAGCGACAAAAGCCGAAAAACATACGGCGCTCCTTCCTCGACGAGATCTACGGCATCATCGATGGAGTGGCCGCTGGGATAGGGAAGGCAGTAGTCCCCCTGCATCTCGTTCAACATGACCGTCGAGTTCAGGTTATCCCCAATCTCAAACCCCTCTTGCTTCCCGTCTATCTCCATTACTATCGGCAACCTTTTTATACGGAGCTCCAAAAGCTGACGCTTACCTGCCTGTCGAAAGAAATCCCCACTCGTTTATTTCAGAAGACGTAGAAATCAACCCTTCAGCAGTGAAACCGAGCCCGGCTCGAAGGCAAAACACCCCGCAAACCATTTCACTCGGTTGGGGCGCCCCAAGTAAAACGCCTCGAAACCACTGGTCATCTATCCAATCTAGGCAATGGATATACGTATGGCTTTTTATTGGACGCTTGAGTGCGCTCCCACTCTTCCCGAACAAAATCCCTGGTGAAACTTGCTTCTCTTTCTGTGTCCGGAGTTCCTGGCTTCGAGAGATCCGCATTCTTCGCCACTACGAAAAGGGTGGGCAAGCCGGCCTCGTTTTCTCGCATTTCTAGCCGGTAGTTTTCGGGCCTTTCCTTCGTTTCGCAACCCGCCTCGTAATAGTCGGAAACTTTCAAAGCCCGCAAGTAGAGACTTTTTCGGTAAAAAAGGCGGAAGAAATTAGCGTCCACCTCTCTATTGTCCCTTAGCACAAGCGCGTCCGTGGGGAAGAGATGCCAGTTGATTCCTGCGCGTTCAGCGAGATCCCATCTTAGGTTCCCGCAGCGGAAGGTTTTGAGTCGTTGGTCGGGCGCGAGAAAGTACGAAAGGTCAATGTCGAGGCCGCGCCCTTGAAGTTCCGCCACATAGAGCGCGAGAAACACATGGTCGCTCCGCTCCTTGGTGGCGCCAAATAAATTCATTCCCGCCATGGCTTCGAAAAGCGCCACCCGCCTTTCGCTCTCTCTTGGATTTTTTAGGAAATCCACGAGGGCGATTTCCCACCGTAGCACTTGCTCGAGCTCAGCCTTGGGCTCGAGAAAATAGGCAGCTTCGTGCATTAGGTAAATCGCTTGAGAATCGAGGGAAGCGAGGAAGAAATCCGGGAATAGATACGTCCTGTCGCTCTCCGTATAAGCGGCGAGCACGAACGCCCCCTCGCCCGGCTGCAGCGATCGCATATAGCTCGAGTATTCTTCCTTGAAGCGTTCGAAAAGATAGGGCACTTCCACTTGCACGCGTTGGTAAGTATGGTCGTTCCCGAATACGGCCCCCGGCCAAAGCCTACGGGCCCCGCTCGGCAGGATTTCATTTAGTTTTTTCAGCACAGATTGAGTGGCGGCGATCAGTTCTGGCTCGGGGAAATAGGGCGTTTCAGGATCCGCAATCTTTAGTCCGGCTTCGGCGAACGTATATACTTTTCCGTTGAACCGGATGCCGCCCCCGCCATTTTGGGCGAAGGCAGGCATTTGCAATAGGACGAATAGCACGAGCAGCATTAGAATTTTCATTGGACTTCCTCTATTTCAACTTTCCGTTTCCGTAAACTTCTCCGGCATTATGACCAGGCAAGTAGAAGCTAACCCGAGCCTCCACCACCTTCACAATCGAGTCGCTTGGCGGGGCGGGAGATTGGTCGATCGCGGTGGCGTACACCGCAAATCGACCCTCAGGCACGGAAAGGCGGAAATTTTCGGGATTTTTGTTCATCACTCCACAGCCAAGGTCGAAGGCTGCCCAGTACCTGCGGCCATAAGCGTCGGGGGGGCTTAACCGGTCATCAACAGCGTCGACTAAGAGAGAGAGTTGGTAGAACCGGCGAAAAAAGCTTGGTTCAAGGTGCCGGCGATGGCTCAAGGTGATCGCGTCTGTAGGAAAGCCGGGGAACGGGATTTCCAGCTCTTTACGGCCGCAGTTGCTGCCGACGACCGTGCCTTCGGCCACGAAATCAGATAAGCGAAGGTCGATCCCCGAATCGAGCAGCGCCTTCAAGTAAAGAGTGTGCACGACATCTCCAAGTTCGTCGTGTCTCAGGATATGCAGGCCGCGAAGGGCATCGTAGACCGCGAGCTTGTTCTGGAGAAGCCCTGGCTCCCGCAGAAAATGCACGACCGCAATTTCAAGGCGCAGCACATCCTCGAGCTTGGCGTGAGGCTTCAGGAAGAAAGCGGCTTCGTGAATCATATAGAGGGCCCGAGTAGCGGGAGCGGCGGCGAAAAAATCCGGAAAGAGATAGGTCGTTTTTTCTTCCGTATAAGCCGGCAAAACAAAATCTCCCTCGATCGGAAGGGTGTCGAGGTATTTCGCGTACTCCTCCTTCAGCCGATCAAAGAGCGGTTGGTTCACGACCTCTACTTTCTGGTAAATATGGTCGTTTTGAAAAATAGGGTCGGAGAAGATCTTTTGGAAGCCAGGGGGAAAGATCTTGTCTAATTTTTCCGTCGTTTCGAGCGTGGCCTGGATTGTTTCTTCGTCGGGAAAATAAGGGATTTCAGGGTCTTGCAGGCGCAAACCCGCCTCGGCGAAGGTATACACCCGGCCATTGATTTTAATCCCGCCACCTCCTCCGCCTTCACGACCGATCTCCGCCGCGAAGCCAGAGAGCGAGAACAAATAAATGAACAATAGAGAAAATGCCTTCATCATCGGGTTCCTTTCAAGTTGGTGATGGGAAACAAAGACACGGAAAGTTGATAGACCTCTTCCACGTCGGCGCGGGATTCGAGTAAGGCGGAAAGCTTACGGCGAAACTTTCGGATGCTCTCCACGGCCTCGGGAAGATTCCGAGGATGAATCGCCATGGTCATTGAGGTGTGATTGCGAAGGTTTAGGGGAACCTCATCGAGGGCCCTTAGGGCTTGCTCCAGAATCTGCCGCTGCAATTTTTTCGAGGCAGCGCCAGTGAGGTGCGGATCGATATTGGTGGAAAATCCGCCGGACGAATCCTCCCACTTTTTCCCCTTACAGGAAATCAGGCCCATCCTTTCCATCCTATCCACGGCCGCCGCGGCTTCGGCCTTAGAGATGCCGAGTGCTCGGGAAATCCAGGCTAGATCGGGCTTGAAGCTCTGCGTTTTCATCAGCTCCAGAATCGCGTAGTGGTACCAATCGGAAATGAAGGCGAAGGCATCGAGCGAGATTTGCGAAAATTTATTTTCCCGCAAACTCCAACCGAGCGACTTCCTAAGCCGCGTTTTCATTTTC
>JAKFYM010000011.1 GCA_021730855.1 Bdellovibrionales bacterium | reverse complement strand
TTATCTGCGAGGATCTCGATGAGCTTGGCCAGGTCTCCCTCATAATTTTGATGCGCCAGGAGGCCTTTGCATTTTTCTAGTTTTTCGAGGAGTTCAGGGCTGGCGTAGAAAGAAAGCTTCACCTTGGCCTCGGGATCATAACGCTCATTGAGCTTCTTTTCCGCCTCCCGGGTGGTGCAATCATAAAGGCTCTCGAGCACCTCTTCTTTTTCTGCTTTAGGCACGACTCTCTTTTTCTCCTCTCGGCGAAAATGCCCCTGCGCCTCGGCCGCATTGGAGAGTGAGACCTTCCCTTCTTTGATCTTCTCGATCACTTCGGGAATTTCTTTCCCGAGACGCATAGCTTCGATGCGCACCTGGGCTTCGGCCGGAGTGTAGAGAAGGAATTCCGTGCAGAAGGCAAAGAGAGAGGAATAGCCCTCTTCCAAGAAAAGTTTTCTTTTTTCTACTTCCTGTAAGTAAAGAAGCACGCGGGTGACGATCAGGCGCTCTTGCCCGGTGAGATCTTTTAGCTCTTCTAGGAGTTCGTGGTTTTTCTTTTTGCTTAAGTCCATAGGTACCTCCAAATTTTCCCGAAGCTACCATAGGTTTTTCGCGGGGATTTTTACGAAAGAGCAGGCTCGCTAGGAGCCGCGAGAAGAAATTTCGAAGAGAAAAAAGACTGCTGCGATTTGCTACTCCTATAGAGTGAATGCGCGCACCTCAAGCGCGGATAAAAATAGAAGGAAGAAAGTCCACCACGTCCGCAAAAGCACCTGTCAAGCAGAAAAAAAAGAGCGCTCGATCGTATCGCGGAAAACCCCGCAACCAATATTGCTCTCCGATCCCAGCCCCTGCTCCTTGCCTCTGCCCCCTGCCAACAAAAATATTTTTAAGTAGCCACGCCATCGCTGGAATAGATCAAAAGCCCTTTTTTGAATAGGGCGATGTCCGTTTCAGAAGCACCTTCTTGGCTTATAAGCACTGCGAGCAAGGGCCAACGGAGACCTGGTCATCGCCACCGACTTCCACGGCACTTCCGTAAAAATTCCAGCTCTACCATTGCCAGGTCTAGGATCTCCACGGAGCAAAGCGGTCTCAAAAATAGGCCGTGCCGCGGCCGCGGCTTAGGCCGCTTCTAGAAAAGCCCCACTTTGGCCGGGAAAGAATTGACGCTTAGCAATAAAACGCGATACAGTCGCCCCTGCAAACGAGAACACGGGCGGCAGTGGAGGCCGCTTCTCTAGGTGGGGCGTGAGCCAGGGATTTCAAATTTTTACTCGGCCAGATCTCTGGCCAGAAAGCACAGAAATGAAATCCCTAATATTAGCCCTTTTCCTCCCTTATGTCGCTCTCGCCAACACAAACATTCATTGTGTAGGCCGCGAACGTCCCGAAATAAGGATAGAAACCGTGGGAGCCGCCACCGAGGAAAATCCAGTGGTTGCCATCACTCTCCTGGAACCCGCCAGGCAAGCCGAGCCCGTGATTTTCACTCAGGACGGGAACACCAGCTTTCGCCAAGAAGCGGGCGATGAATTCTCTGCGCGCGACAATTCCCGCCGCCATTCGGTGGGCGTTTTTTTAGATCGCGGAAAAGAAGCCGACGGACGCACGATCTCTCAGGCCTATATCAAAGTGGCTGGGCATACTTCTATCGAGTGGATGTACTGCGAAGAAGTTAGCCAGTAGATCGTTTTAAAAAGGCCCCCTCTGGGGCCGTTTTTTTCTAAGCCCCCGCTTTGGGTTTTCCGTGTTAGTATCCACGCCGCCATGTCAAATACTCGCGCCCTTCAGACGTCCATGCAGGAAGCCGCTCTCCCCGGAGTGTGGTCCAAGGGCGTGGCTTTGGCGAAAGACGCAACCTTTTACCTAGAGTCAGAAAACCCCACCGAGATTTTGCTGCGTTATCATAAACCCCCGGTCTCGCCCAAAATCACGCTCTGGCCCGAAGAAGAGGATTGGCACTGCGACTGTGGAGACCGCAACGATCCCTGCACCCATGCCGTGGCGGCCCTGCTCGCCTTCCGCGATGGGCGCGCCAAAAAGCCCGACGCCCTTTCGATGAAGGTGGATGCCTCGGCGCAGATTGAGTACCGTTTTTTCCCCCAGGGTGGCTACCTCTACTTTGATCGCTTCCTCGTGCGCGGGAAAAAAGCCGAGCGCCTGCACAACCAGAGCCTGGTTTCGCTCGTGGGCGGTATCCAGAGCGGCCGCCTCGCTAGCCAGGGCAGCCCCGTGGCCGGCAAAGAGGACTATGCCGTGGACCACGTGCTTGGAGGCTCGTACCAAAACCCCCTAGACCGCTACACCCTCACCCGTCTGTTAGCGGCCCTCCAGGGCTGCTCCAGGGTGCTCTACGAGAACGAACTCTGCACGATCTCGGCCCAGACCGTCACCCCCCAAGCGCGCGTCAGCAATGAGGGGAAACACGACATCAAGCTCGATTGGTTTGCCGACAATAGCGTCTCCCAAATTTTTAAGAATGGCGCCGCCCTTTGTGGACGCACCCTCAAGGGTGTGCGCGAGCCGGCCCTCACGAGCAAGGAACGCGCCTCCTTCCGCACCTACACTCCGAACGAATTTCCCGCCTTCGCCTCCGAAGTGCTTCCCTCCCTCGAATCTAAGCTGGTTGTGCATGTAGACACCCAACGCCTCCCCCAGCTCGCCAAACACGAGCCGCGTATCACCCTTCATGTGCAGGCCGAAACCGCGCGCAAGCTCTCCGTCTACCCTACCCTCGTGTATGGCCGCCCCGCCGTGGCTGAGGTACAGGGCCAAGCGCTTGTGCCGATCAAAGAGGATGTGGTGCCCGAGCGCGACCTCCAGGCCGAGGAGTTTTTGCGCAAAAAACTCCACCAAGACCTCCAGCTCCAAATCGGCCGCCAGAGCCAGTTCGAGGATGAGTCCGCGCTCCTATTCATCTCGAAGCTCCGGGGCTGGGAATGCACCGGCACGGGCCTCGCGGCCTTTACCGTGCAAGGTGAACTCACCCCCGAGGTGGGCTGGGAAGAGGAGAACCTGCGCCTAGGGTTTCAGCTGCCCGATACGGCCGGCGCGGTGGACGCCGAGCGTGTGCTCCAGGCCTGGCGGGAGAATCGCTCCTTTGTGATGCTCGATGGGGGCGGCTGGGCGGCCCTGCCCCATGAATGGCTCCTCAAACATGCCGAGCGCGTGGAAGCCATCCTGGCCGCCCGAGATGGCGCCCAAAACGCCCTGCCCCGCCACTTCCTCCCCGACCTTGCCTCCCTCTGCGAAGAAGAAGGCATTGCTGTGCCCAGCAAGGTGCGCTCGCTCTGCCCTGTCT
>JAKFYM010000423.1 GCA_021730855.1 Bdellovibrionales bacterium | reverse complement strand
CGGTACTGCAGCCACTCGTGCCCGGCCTCACGGAGGAGCGCGTGGCGTGGCTGCAGGCGCAGGGGCTTTCGGCCACCAAGAAAAACCAAGAAGCCATCGAGTTCCTACGCACGCATTTCGAGAAGCAGCCCAATTGGGTCTATGCTCCGCTTTGGTTAGGCAAGCTCTACGCCATGGAAAAAACGGGGGGATGGAACGCCCGTAAATATTTGATGATCTTTCTTCGGCGTAGCGAAGCGATGCTGGCGAATGAGAAGATCGAGCAGAGCGTGGAAGGAAAGACGCTCAAAAATAATCGGGCAGAGGCGGAAGCGATTCTGGCCCGCGTCAACCAATCTCTCGAATGAATCGCTTGACCCAAGTCCCCCCCTCTCGCTACGATCCTGGCTGAAAAGCGCGCCCTAGAGGGAAAAATGTCGGAAAAATTATTCATCACCATCGCTGGAAATATTGGCACGGGGAAAACCACGCTCACGCGGATGCTGGGTGAGCATTTTGGCTGGAAACCTCATTTTGAATCCGTGGCCGACAACCCTTACTTAAAAGATTTTTACCAAGACATGGCTCGCTGGAGTTTTCCGCTGCAGATTTATTTTCTCAATCACCGCTACAAGGTGCATCGTGAGGTGAGTTTCGCTAGTGGCAGTGCGATTCAAGACCGCTCGATCTATGAAGACTGCCATATCTTTGCCCGCAACCTCTACGAGAGCGGAAAGATGGAAGAACGAGACTACCGAAACTATCAGGAGCTTTACCAGGAGATGATCAAGCATCTCGCTCCTCCTGATTTAATGATCTATTTACGCAAATCGGTGCCGCGGCTGGTGGATCATATTCAGCTGCGCGGGCGAGATTTTGAGCAAGACCTTCCGGTTGATTACCTCACTTGCTTGAACCGCTACTATGAGGAGTGGATTGCCGATTATAAGATTGGTCGTTTGTTGGTCATCGATTCCAACGAACTGGACTTTGTGAAGCGCCCCGAAGACTTCGCGCACGTGAAGAAGAAGATTGCCGATCGCTTGGACCAAAAAGAGCTTTTTGTGCGTGTTTAGCGCGCGTTTTGGTACACGCCCCAGCGTTTGCTTCCGTTACCGCGTACAGTTTTAAATTTCTTCTAGATCAAATTTCTTTTATCATTGAGAGATAAGCTATTTGCTTACATGCGCTCACGGAGGAGATGCATCATGATGTTTTCAAGAAGAACTCAGTCGCTCGCTTTTTTATTCACCCTGCTCTTGCTTGCCCAAAGTTGCTCTTCCTCGCAGAAGGCTGGTTCTGGCGCTAGTCCAGACGGAGGGCCGGGATCAGAGTCGGCCGCCGATGATGTGGGAAGCATTCCCGAAGACATGCTTGCCGACGAAGAGGGCGCGGAACAGAGCGAAACCACCGAAGCTGCAGAAACCGCTTCCACCGAGACGACCGATCCTTTTGCGGATCTCACCGCAGAAAATACTTCTGGCACTGACGAGACTACTGCCACAGAAGCCACCAGCACAGACGCTGCTATGGCCGTGACCGAGATCGGCGCAGATTCTGCAGCTAATCCGCAGGCGATGGAAAATTATAAAGTCAAAAGCGGCGACACTCTGATGAAGATCGCCTTTAGCCTTTACGGCGACATTAGCCGTTGGAAGGATCTCTTCGATTGGAACCGAGGCAAGCTTAGCAAAGCGAACCAGCTTAAGCGCGGCATGACTCTGCAGTACGAGCCACCCCTTCAACCCTTTCAAGTGCAGGAGCATGGGCAGTCCTACTTAATTAAGCAGGGCGACACTCTCGCCGGCATCGCCGATGAGGTCTACGGCCGCCAAGCCAAATTCCGCAAGCTGCAGAAGTTCAATGCCGACCTGATTAAAAATCCCAACCGAATCTTTGCCGGCTTCACGATTTTTTACGACATCACCCAGCAGGAAATGTCGGAGGCCGAAGCTAGGCGCAAAGAAAAAATGGCGCAGCAAGGGCAACCCGCCGCGAACCCTGCCGCAAATGCCCCAGCGCCTAGTTCGGTCACCGCGCTGCCGCAGAATCCAATCGACCCCACCCTGCACGCGCACCCTCCAGCCGCTCCGATAGCGGTCCAGACCCCCTCGGCAGAGGCCCCGCCCCCGCCGCCCGGCACAGCGGCGAACTAGAAGCGGCCTAGAAAAACCGCGCAGCCAGGGTGAGTGGCCGTGTATACTGGGAAGCCTATGCTGAAGCATGCATTCCCTTTTTTCCTTCTTTTCTCTCTGCTCTTTTCCTGTTCCGGCCAAGGCCTGGACCAAGACGGGGGCGATCTTACCCGGGGCGAGGTGGAAGTCCTCTCGCGCCATATGGCCAAAGCGATCGAGGCGGAATATCCCTTGCTGCGGCACCGGCTAGTGAATCGCTACGTGACGGCCCTTGGGCAATCGATCGTCTCTCATAATCCTCAGATGCCTCCCTTGCCTTACGAGTTCCGGGTGCTGCGCACCAACGAGGTCTTTGTGACTTCGCTGCCGGGCGGAATCGTCTACCTTTCGCTGGGCACGTTACGGTCGGTAGAGATCGAAGGGCAGCTGGCGGCGGCGCTGGCCCATGAGCTGGCCCACCAGCAGCTTAACCATCCCCTTGTCCAGTGGCGTCGCAAGGTGAACGCGAACCGTGGCCAGGCCAATCTCTTGGAATTTCGGGGAGACTGGAAAGATGAGTTCTTGGGGCCGGGCGGGGCTCTTTATCTTGATCGTGCGATGGAGGAAGAGGCTGAAAGCCTGGCTCCGATCATGCTTTATCGTGCCCGCTTTGACCCGCGCGTATATATTTCTTATTTACAGCTGCTGAAGAATCTGGAGGAAAAAGATAAGGAACGCATTGGCGCCATGGCGAGCTTGCACCCACCCATCGCTCTGCGGCTCACCTGGGCCAAGGAGAGCCTGGCTAAGCTTCAGCCATTGAAGGATCCCCAGGTTTCTTCCCAAACTTTTCAGGAAATCAAAGGTATACTTAAGGAAGCCGTCAAACGAGCGGCAGATGGGAAGGCGGAGTAAACCAAATGAAAGTGCTGCAGGACGCGCATCGGATCATCACTCGAGAAGAGCCACTCGAATCCAAGGAATACGAAATAAAAAAACTCGCGGGCGATGCCTCACTCCGCCGTTACTACCGGGTGCATTCCGGAGCCGATTCTTATGTGTTGATGCTCACGGAGCCCTTCGCCGAGGAAAAATATGACTTCCTGCTCGTGCGGGCGCATTTAGAAAAATCTGGCGTGCCCGTGCCCAAATTGGTGGCCTGCGAGGGCTCCAAGGGCGCGATGCTGCTAGAGGAC
>JAKFYM010000005.1 GCA_021730855.1 Bdellovibrionales bacterium | reverse complement strand
CCGATTTTCACGGCCCTGGTGCAAATGGTGGTGGGCCTGAAAGCTTGGAGCCCATTCGTGGTGAACTTTTTCTGCACCCTGGCCCTCTTTGCGCTGGCCCTCGATTGGGCGCAGAAGCGGCTGCCCGCTGGATTGCATCCAGTATGGCTCACGGCCCTGGCTCTATTGATGAGCCCCGTGCTCGCGATCGTGGCCACCTCCGCGGGCTACGACATTTGCTCTTTGGCGATTGGGTTCTTGGTGTTTCGCTTGTGGGTGGCTTATGCGGAAAATCGCGATCCGCTCGTGCTGCAGGCCCTGCTCCTGGGCCTCGTGGCTTTTGCCTCGGTTCGCTACGAATCGATCGCGGCCCTACCGTTTGTGGGCATTGGCCTCTTGTGGCTAGATCGCGGCACGCTCTGGAAAAAAATTCGTCCCGAGACCTATTTGATGCTGGCAGCTTTTCTCGCGCCCCTGCTCCTGCAGCGAATCCTCACCTGGGGGCAGTTTGAAAACCCCGCGGGGGTGCCGGCCTTTGCGCCCCAGCATTTTGCCGATCATTTCCCGGATTTTGCCCGCGCTTTTTTCTTTCATGCCAATAGCCCGTATCCGATAGTGCTGCACTGGCTGGGACTAGTGGCGATTCCCGTATTGGTCCGGCGCGCGAGCCAAGTGGTGCCCGTGGCCTATCTATTCTTTTTGTTTGTGCTCTTGCTCTCACACCACTTTGGTTTTGCCAGCCACCCCACGCAGGCGCGGCTCTTCTTGCCGCTCTCTTTTGCGCTCTCCCTGGCCGGCCTCACGCTTTTGGCCCGGAGGCAGGAGTGGGTGGAGCCGCGCGCCGCGCTGGCGGGGTTTTTCCTGCTCTTCTTTCACCACCACGCCTATGCCGTGCGTGATCCCTTGATGTCGCAGCTCACGATGACGCGCGAGGTGCGCTATATCCGCGATTTTTTGCAGACTGCCTCGCGCGAGGATTTGTTTGTGTATGATCGCCCCGGACAGATCACCGCCATGGGGCATTCGGCCCTGAACTGGCAGGAGTTCCAGCAGAGGCGCGAGGCCCTGCTCGAGGGCGTGAAGAATGGCCTTTACCAACGAATTGTGTTTGTGGACCATTCGCAAAAGCCTGAGCTTAAAGAAAAAGCTAAGGTATTGCGGGAGCATATGCTGGCTCCGGAGAACCGCCTGGTGATCGCCGAACTAATCGACTGATCTCTTCTTTTTGTAGTGCTGCTTCTGGCCCTTGGCAATTGTCTTCCACTGCTTTTTGTTCTCGGCCTCGAGCTGCTTATTGGACTTTCGCGCCTGAAAGGACAATTCCTTTTTCAGCTTAAGGTAGCTCGCGTGCTGCAGTTCGGAGAGCTGGCCGGAAGCAAGCGCTGCTTTCACCGCGCAGCCGGGTTCGCTCTCGTGCGAGCAATTGGAGAAGCGGCAGCGCAGGGCGAGCTCCGCGATTTGGGCGTTGGCTTCCTCGAGGCCTTCGGCCTGGCCGGCATCGATCTGGATCTCGCGCAAGCCTGGGGTGTCGATCACGAGGCATCCATTCGGTAGGCGCAGCATCCGCCTAGCCGTCGTGGTGTGGCGGCCGCGGTCGTCGTCCTCGCGCACGGCCTTCACCGTCTGCACGGTGGAGCCGAGCAAGGTGTTCACTAGCGTGGATTTCCCCACGCCCGAGCTACCGATAAAAACCACCGTCTCCTGCGGGAGGAGTAATGCCTGCAGGGCTTCGAGTCCTTCTCCGGCTAGCGAGCTCACGGGGATGCAGGGCACTTTGTGTTTGGCCGCCAATTCTTCGGCGAATTTCACGCTCTCGGGCTCGAGGTCCATTTTGGTCAGCACCACGGCGGCGCGCGAGCCAGAATCGTGCACGATCGTGAGGTAGCGATCGAGGCGCTTGGGATTGAAGTCGCGGTTCATGGACGTGACGATGAAGGTCACGTCAATATTCGCGGCCAGGGCCTGCATGCCATGGCCTTCGCCGGCGGCTTTGCGCTGGAGCAGGCTATGCCGGGGCAGGATGGACTGGATCATCGCCTTGTCTTCGCCCTCGAGTGGGCGCACCGCCAGCCAGTCGCCGATTACGGGACGTTCTTCGCCCCCTAAAAATTTTCCGGTCAGTTGCCCCACCAGGATTCCCTCTGCGGTGGCGAGTTGAAAGAGGGTGCGTTGCTCTTCGATCACTCGGGCGTAAATCTCTCCGGTCTTGAGTTTCAAATTGGGCGTAGGGCCCCATTGGTTCTTATTCATGAAAAATCCTTAGAAGTGGTCTCATAAATAGGCCTACTGCAGCTGGCTGAAAACCGCGACTCCTTCGTTGTCGGACCGAAAAGGTGCTCGACGTAGCTCTGCTACGCCTCCGCGCCTTTTCGGCCCTCCGCCTCGGATTCACGGTTTTCATCTCAGCTTCGCCACGTCCTATTTATGAGACCACTTCTAGAGTAAAAAAAGAGAAAAAATAAATTTTGTGGCGTCTCAGCGCGAAAGAAAAAAATCGGAGGACGCGAGAAATTGGATCATAGGGCCCTCCTTTCGAGGTGTGGAATCAGTCTAAACCAGCCAGCTTTGAAAAGCAAAAACGGCCACCGCGGGTGGCGGTGACCGTTCGGAAAGCCTTATTTCAGGTGAGTCGCCTTTGGCTTTTAGGTAGTAGGCGTGATCGTGACAGTCGTGGTTTGTGTCTGCGTTTGCGTCTGTGTTTGTGTCACAGTCGTGCCTTGGCCAGCCTGTTGGCGCAACCAAGCGGCTTCTTGGTCCGAGATGCGTGGATCGGTGTCTTCACCGCAGGCCACTACCAGTAAACAAGCGGTTGTCATGCCCAGTACGAATGTCCATTTTTTTGTATTCATAGTTTCTCCTCTACCCAAAAGGTCTCTCTTTCCTACTCTAACGACCAGATCCAATTATTTCTTGAATCCGCCGTAAAATCAATGATTTATCGCGAAGCCCGGACGGGCCATAGGTGCGCAAGAGAATGGTATTTGCGGGAAACGATTTGGAAGATGGTGAGATTGTCCTGGCTCTGGGCATCGAGGGCGGACTGCACCACATTGGCCAGGGGATTGGATCCATCGTCTTTGTTTAGGTCCGAGACCGGCGAAGTGGCCAGTGGGTCAAGGGCCGTGATGGCCGAGGCCGGGGCACGCGCAGCTTCGGCGCTTGGGGCGGCGGCGGTGATGGCGGAGGATGCGGCGGCGGCTTTAGCTACAGGAGCAGCCGCGGGGGCGGCGCCACTATCGGCGGTCATGAAGTTCGCAAATTTTGAGACAGCCTGGGCCACGATTCCGGAGCGCATGGAGTCGGGCACCATGGCCA
>JAKFYM010000420.1 GCA_021730855.1 Bdellovibrionales bacterium | reverse complement strand
CTTGCGCGGGTTCTCGCGCTTGTCCATGAGGATCTCGTACTGCATGGAAGGTTTATGGCTTGGGGCGATCCGTGATGTCAACCGGACTTAGGAGCTCGCGCAAATTGAGGGGTGGGCGATGGAGAAAAGCTTCTTCCCGCACCGGGCAGTCAGGAAGATCGCAGGTCTGGCAATAGGCGCGGCGGCAGGGATCTACATGGAATTCCATTTCTCCTTCGAGCGAAATCTCCTGGATGACCTTTCGTTCATACTCCTCGGCGAGGTCATGAGCTTTTTCGATCGGCCAGAATTCCGGCATCACCAGGTGACCGTCCACATGGATGCGGCGGCCATTGCGCATGGCTCGCGCATAGTGCACCCGAATCAAACCGGGCTGGCGGTTTTTCTCTAGAGAGGCGAGAAGCTTACGCAGCAGGGTGGGATCGGCGGCATCGATCAAGCCGTCGGCGGCCTGGCGGACGAGGGGAATTCCAGTGCGGGCAAGGAAAATAGCGAGGAGCAATGCGATAACGGGATCGAGCCAAACAAATCCTGTTGCTTTCACCACAAACAGCCCTGCTAGCATCCCGAACGAGCTTACACAATCACTGAGCACATGCTTGCCATCGGCCACGAGGGCGAGCGAAGCAGTGGAGCGGCCCACCCGCACGAGAAAAAATCCGAGTAGGCCGTTCAGCCCACTAGCTAAGGCCACCACCCACATTCCTTCGTTCAGGATAGGTAAGGTGGTTTTGCTAACCAAAGCCACAATTGCTTCGTAGCCAATCATCAGAGCGGCAAAGGTGATGAGGCCGCCCTCAAAGACAGCCGTCACAAATTCGAGTTTGCCGTGGCCATAGGGGTGCTCTTCATCGGGCGGGGCCTCGGCGGCGCGCACGGCCCAGAGGGCAAAACCTGCGGCCACCACGTTCACCATGCTTTCAATCGCATCGGAAAGAATGGCAGTAGAGCCTGTGAGGCGATAGCCCCAGAATTTCATCGCCATCACTCCGAGGCCCACAAGGAGAGAGAGCAAGGCGGCAAGGGCGCGTAGTTTGGGTTTGGCGATGGCCATGCGCCTAGTTTAGGCCAGATTTATCGGGGCCGCGAGCCTGTTTCACCGCGAGCAGGGATTGGCGCTTTTGCAGAGCCGCAGGAAGGGCCCGCTTCGTGACACATAAACCCGCCGCTTCCGCGTGGGTCTTGGCCACGCGGCTCACCGAATAAGTGACCAAGCGGCCTTCGGGCTCCAGCAGCTCGGCACATAGAGCGAAAAGTTCCGGACTCCAGGCGCTCGGGTTGGCCTTCGGAGAGAAGGGGTCAAAAAAAATCGCATGGAACCGCTGGCCGTCTTGCCGGAGCGCCGGCAAGGTGATCTCGAACTCACTGAGGCATAAGTCCGCTCTGAATGCGCCCTCGCGAAAGCTACGCTGCTCCACGAGCTCGCGTAGGGCCGGGTTGTCTTCCTTCTCCAGGAAATATCGCGCTCCCGCCAGGTCGCGTTCGATCGAAACGAACTCCAGGGCGAGCCCGCTATTTTTTAGCTGCAGGAAGTTCGTGCCCAAGCCAAAACCAAGCTCCAGAACACGGAAGGGCCTGGCCCGCCCAAGCCAGGGATTTTCGGCGATTCCCGGCTGGAAAAAGACCGCTTCCGTTTCCGTGAGAGCCGCATGCCGGCTTTTAAAGCATTCCCCCGCCTCGGCATCAAATACCGTGGAGCTTCCGTCGGCAGTGGTTTGCATTTGGAATCGCATCTTAGCGTTCTCGTACAAAGGTTTGGGAAAAGCCACATTTTTCAGGCGCTTTAGGTTAGTCTATAAACAGACCTCATGTTTTTCTTCTACCTGTTCACGGGAATCGCTTGGGCCGCCGGCAGTCCGCAATGGATCCTGCTGAACAAAGCCCCGCACCTCACCCTCGAAGGCTGGGCCAGCCAGACGCAATTTCATCCTTTCTTCGACGAGAAATCGGGGCGCATTTTGCTAGAGCGCAAAGGCTTGCCGCCGATGGTGCTGTTGCTCGACACTCCCTATGCCCTGCAGGGAGAAAAATTTCTGGCGCTTCCGCAGCCACCTTTTCGCCAAGGCAATAAAATCCTGCTTTCCCTCGAGAGCGCCGAGCGTCTTTTCCTGCCGAGCGTGCCCAAAGAGGAAGGCCTTGTTTTGGAGAAGAATTTTCAGGACGTGAAGGGGCAGGAGAACACCTGTCGCCTCGATCGACCCGTCCGGCGTGTCTTTCTCGATCCCGGTCATGGGGGCGAGGATTTTGGCACCAAGCAGGGCAATGTGAGCGAAAAGGACGTGGTCTTGAGTTTTGCCCGTCTCGCCGCGGATGAATTACGCAGGCGGGGGTTTGTGGTGAGTTTTTCACGCACGCGCGATGTTTTTTTGCCCCTCGAGGTGCGCTCGAAGCTCGCCGAAAAATGGAAGGCCGATCTTTTCATCAGCTTGCACGCCAATAGCTCCGGGCACGCCACCGCTCACGGCACCGAGACCTATATCCTCAGCCAGGATGCCACCGATGCCGAAGCCCGCAAACTTGCGCTCATTGAGAACTCGATCGTGCAGGACCAGGGCGCAAAACAGAGTGCCGTGCAGGACATTCTCTGGGACATGGAACAAACCTCTTTCCTGCAAGACAGTGCTTACCTGGCTTCTTACATTCAGGGCGCGATTGTGGAAAACGCGCATACGCTCTTGCTCAAAAAGAAAGTGGCCGGAGACTGGAAAAATCGGGGCGTGCGCCAGGCTCCTTTTTTCGTGTTGAATCGCGCCGCGATGCCGGCGGTACTAGTGGAATTAGGCTATCTTTCCAATTCCCGGGACCGAAAATTGCTCACGGAGAAATATTTTCAAGAGAGCCTCGCCAAGGCCCTGGCCGAGGGTGTAAAAAAATATAGAGACGCCTGCCGCGAAATCCAATAACCCTCAATCACGAGCCCAAAAAACCGATAAGAGAAAACGATGAAAAAGAATAAAAAGCGCAAAGCCCAAGTGTCCAAAGTCCTGCATCAGGTGAAGGAGCCTTTTTCCCTGCTACAGACATTGAAAGAGGAGGGGCTTTCGAGCGCAATGATGTTTCTCAATGTGGCGAGCAGCATGGCTAGCGGTGCCTCCAAGAACCTGAAGCTCGAAGCGATCGGCCCACAAATCAAAGATTTTGTTTCCTCTTTGGGATTTGTCACGAAGGCAGACATTGAACGCCTAGAATCACGCATTGAGGAGCTCGAACAGAAGCTCTCGGAGCGCGAGTACGCGGCCTTGGCCACGCAGGATGAAGAATAGTTCTCCTCTTAGGCAACGAAGAGGAGAAAAGATTTCAACAGAGTATGACCGCT
>JAKFYM010000045.1 GCA_021730855.1 Bdellovibrionales bacterium | reverse complement strand
GTTGCACAAGCAGGCACGCCCTAGAAATCGACCATATTGTCGAATACGCCAAAGGAGGCAGCAACGAACCCGAGAACCTCAGGCTTCTTTGTTCTGCTCACAATAAGTTCCGGAATTTCCAGCAGTCGGGCTAGTCGCGAGCGGCACGTAGCAGGCTTTAACCGTCCGTAGCTCGGCGCGAACCGCGCTTGGCCAGCACTCGCGCGCCGGCGCCAGAAGCGCTCTTGCTCTGTGGAGACACTTCCTACTCTTTGTTGCCTGCTCGGCTCGTTCCAACGCCCAGAGAGGGCGCTTCACGGCGCTCGTCGGACGCCTTAATTAGAAAGGATTTCAACAGAGCAAAACCAGCTCTTAGAGCGTTCGGTAGATGCGGCAGGATCCCAAATAGACGTGCTTCGGATCATAGGGCAGCGCTGCCTGCATTTCCTTTTCCACCGTCTTGAGCACATCCCCACCCTGGCAATCCACGATGGCTTTGACTTCTCGGCCATCCCTCTTCACCAGCGCCAGGGCTTCCAGAAAGCGCGGGCTGCCCACGGGAACATCGTTCTTGCGGATCATGAGCGCGCGCCTTTTGGCCGCGTAGGGTACGGCGGGATACCAATCGCTGCCGAGGATAACAATGGCGTCTTTTTCGGGAACGATTTCCGCTAGGGGTGCGGCGAGATCCGCGAAGAGGTAATTGTTGGTATTTTGCCAGGGAAGGAGCTGCTGGAAATGCCGGTACTCATGGGCGATGGCAAACAGGAAAAGAAAAATGCCGGCATAGGGAGCCCAGCGATGGCGGGTAGACTGCCAGAGGCCTTCGATCACAAATCCCAGGTAGCCAACGAGGAAAATCCCGTTCGCCATCCAATAATAATTGTGGACGATATGCAGGTTCGTGAACGCCAGGGGCGCTAGCAAAAAGGCCAGGCCGCAGGCTAGGGCGAGCTTGAGGTGCTTGGCGGGAAGCAATGGCAGCAAGACCATGGAGAGGATCCAGGTGGAGCGATGCCCGATCGAATCGTGGATCACCTTGCGAAAAATCATATACCAGAAATCACCGGAGAGGCGCTGGGCGAGGGTGCCGAAGTTCCAGACACGCAAGCTATCGGAGCGAATGAATTCGGCGAGCGGGTTCAGCATTTTTTGCGCGTCGGTGAATTTTATCCAGGCCAGGGCGGCAATGCCGGGAAGAACGAAAGCAAAGAAAAATTCGGTCGCCTTCCGCCTCCAGAGCGTTCGATTCTGCAAAGCTGGCCGTGCGTAGTAAAGAAAAGCCAGGCCCGCCAGCACAAAAAAGCAAAAAGCGGTGGTGACTTTTACCGACCCAGCCAGGGCGCCAAAGAGGGCGAGCGCCCAGAGGAGGAAGACATTTTTTCTCTGCCCGAACGTGCGTAGCGCCAGGGCAAGGTAGGCCAGACCGAAAAAAGTGGCGGTGGACTCGATCATGAAGGTGCGCGACCAGAAGAGATAGACGGGACTGAGGAGAAAGATCGTGAGCGTGGCGATCCGGCCGCGCGCGCTCATGCCAAGGCTAAGCAGGATCGAATGCAGGGGGAGCAGCATCAGGTAGAAAAAGGCGCGGCCCACCACCCGCCCGCTTTGCTCGATGGGAAGCGAGCTGAGCCAACTGAACTTGACCACGATCCATTGGTAGACGGGAAGCTCGAACGGGATCGACCAGGGCGCGCCGAGAACCGGAGTTTCGTAGCGGAAGAATGGCCCGCCGGCGGCTAGGAAATGGGCGGTGATCGCGGTCTGCGCTTGGCGGAAACTATGCTCGTCTAGGATGGAGTGCCAGAAGCCCACGCTCGCGGCCCAGAGGCTGTACACAAAAACGGCGGCAAACAAAAGCCAGTAGGGCCAGAGCGAGTTTTTCAAAGGGGAATCTCCTTTTTACGGTAGTCGCCGCGGCTCAGCCACTTTTCGATCAAACAATAGAGGATGATGAAAAGGTAGCGGCTACCCATTTCCTTGATCTTGAGCTTGGATTCCCCGGCCTTGCGGTTGATCCAGTCATTGGGCACCACGGTGTAGCTGTAGCCGCGCACGATGGCCTTGAGCGGGAGCTCCACGGTGAGGTTGAAATGCGGGCTGAGGAAGGGGCCGGTGCCGCGGATCACGTGGGCGCCATACAGCTTGAAGGCGTTTGTGGCGTCGTTGTAGCGAAAGCCAAAGAGCAGGCGGATGAGGTTGTTCACAAAGCGGTTGAGCGTGAGCTTGAACCACGGGTAGTCAACCACCTTGGAGCTGCGGTGGAAGCGGCTGCCGAAGACGCAGTCCACTTTTTTGCTCTCCATCACCCGCCAGAAACGCACCAGATCCTCGGGGCGATCTGAGGCATCGGCCATATACACGGCCACGGCGTCTCCCGAGAAATTTTCCAGGCCCTTGCGCACGGCCATGCCAAAACCGTTCGGGCCCGCATTGAAGAGGGGCCGCAGGCTGGGAATTTCCAGCGCGAGGCGATCGAGGATTTTCTGGGTTCCATCTTTGGAATTGTCGTTGACCACCAGGATCTCGTGCGTGATTTTTTCCGCGCCTAGTTTCTGCGCGAGCGCGCGCACCGTGCCCTCGATGCAGCCTTCCTCGTTGTAGGCAGGGATCACGACCGAAAGTTTCAGAGGAACCTCTCTTTGGCGGCCGCCACGATTTCCGAGAGAATCTCCTGCATTCCGTAACGATAGCGCCAAGCCGGATAGTCACTCTGGAAGCGGCGCACATCGCTCACCCACCAGATATGATCGCCCGAGCGGGCCTCTTCCGAGAGCGTGAACTGCAATTTGCGGCCCACGAGCTCTTCGGTGGAGCGGATGGCCTCGAGCATCGAGCAGTTGCTGTGGCGCGATCCGCCCATATTGTAGACGGCGCCGGGGCGCGGGGCCTCGAAGAAGTGCCAGAGCGCGTTCACCAGATCATAAGAGTGGATATTGTCGCGGACCTGCTTGCCCTTATAGCCAAAAATTGTGTAGGGCTTGCCAGTGATCACGCACTTCACTAGGTAGGCGAGGAAGCCGTGGAGCTCAGCGCCGGAATGGGCGGGGCCTGTGAGGCAGCCGCCGCGGAAGGTGCCGGTCTTGAGGCCGAAGTAGCGGCCATATTCCTGGGTGAGCACGTCGGCGGCCACCTTGCTGGCGCCGAAGAGGCTGTGTTTGCTCTGGTCGATGCTCATGCTTTCGTCGATGCCATGGGTGGCGAAAGGGTGTTTGGGATCGGGCTCCCAGCGGCTTTCTTTTTCCACGAGCGGCAGGAGATTGGGCGTGTCTCCAGACACTTTGTTTGTGGACGTGAAGAGGAAGGCGGCCTCCGGGCAAAGCTTGCGCGTGGTTTC
>JAKFYM010000313.1 GCA_021730855.1 Bdellovibrionales bacterium | reverse complement strand
GAATTGGTAGACACGCTAGCCTTAGGAGCTAGTGCCGCAAGGCGTGGGAGTTCGAGTCTCTCTATGGGCACCACAAAAAAATAATATTTCTAAGCATCGCGCATAACGCGAGATTGTTTTTGTCTCTGTAGCGGAGAGGCTCGAAGCGAGGGAACGACCTGCGGTGGACGCGACCGAATAGGGAGCGTTCAGCGCAGGGCAAAATCGCAGGATGCGATTTTGAGTGACCGAGGGGGGCCCGCGCAGGGAGCGCCCTGGAAGGGGCGCGACCGTAGTGGGCGAGTCTCTCTATGGAGTTCCTCGGTTTTTATCGGCCACAAGCTTGCCATTGGGGTAATTTCACCAAGACCATAAGCCAGTGTTTACATGGCTGCCAGGCGGTTCGATGATATTACTTTAGTGACCGTGATCGACCTACCATTTAAAATTTATTTATGTCGAACTTTGCTTTAGATCACTTATTTTGTTTTTGCGAGCCAGAGCTATCCAGGGAAACCGAAAATGCTACAAGAGCGGGATTTACTTTAAACCCAGGCAACCGTCATCCGGGACAGGGTACGGCCAATCGCGCAATTATTTTTAAAGAAAATTATCTAGAGTTCATTTTTATGGACTTACCCGGTGATGCCAAAAAAAATCCATTGAGACTGGACAAGAGAGCTGACTGGTCTAACACAGGTGCCAGCCCATTTGGCATCTGCCTTAGAGGCGAGATTTCAGAAAGAGAAAGTACTGAATTTTGGACTTATCGTCCGCCATATTGTCCAGATGGAGTTATATTCATTCACAAATCAAATGAAGACGAACCAGAACAGCCATTGATTTTCGTTATCCCCTCAAGTGCTCGGCCCATTGATAAATCCAATATTAACCTTTCCCACGTAACACACAAAGCACGATCCGAGGCGATTCGAGCTGTAAATATTTTAGGACCCCATTACAGATGGCCTAGCATTTCAAAGCCAAAGGAAATTGTTCTTTCCGAAGCAGATCATTTACAGATGAAGGTCACTGTCGACGGAATTGTTCCAAATGAAATCTTATTGAATGATTTGCTTTCAATTCATGGAGTTCCATAAAATCTTACTGAATTGACCAAGGCCTGTATCGAAAGATGCAGGCCTTATGTTTTCTACCCACTTCAACTGTAGGCCCCCAACAAACAAGCGATAGAGGCCTTTCCCAAAAATGTGGCGAAAATTGCTGCCGATTTAGGTTTTGCCCCGATGGATTGCAAGAACGTAAGTTACGGAACGGAGCTTTTTGCGGGCGAGCGTCAGACGGGCTCAGAACTCCTCGATCTTGCGTCTCAATTTTGGAATGCGCTAGGACAGCAGCAATATTAGGGTAAGTGGGACATTTCTTTTAAATCCGCTCACTCCCCACATTTTTTCTGGATATCCCGCACCACTCTTAAAAATCCCGGATCGAAAAATTCCTGCCAGATGCGTTTTAGCACCACCCAATTGTCATGCGCTCCCAACTGGCAGTATCCGCTGCGGTGGTAGCAGTCCACATGAGATCGTTCGGCCTTTTCTCTGGTGTTAGCGCAGCTGAGGTCGGGAGTGGCCTTGAGCGTGTCCACCAGGCAGTGCCGGATTTTTGCAAAAACTTCCTGGCCCGCGGGAGAGAATTCTTTTTCCACTTCCACAAAGGTGCGGCAGTATTTTTCGCCAAAACTCACGAGGTAGTCGGAATCTGCGCAGCCAAGCGCCTGGGATTTTTGCGTATAATAGTCACAAATTTTTTGTTCGCTCGCAAGGGCGGGAACAAATAGAAAAAGGAGGGCAAAGGCGTTCATGAGCCTGAATGTAGAGGGAGAATTTTCCTAGGGCAAGCGCCTCTCGACCACGACGTCGAAAAATCGCACCTGTCCGCGAGCTTCGTCGCCTTCCACTTCTAGAGAGAGTTCATGGGGGCCTGGTTGGTCCACCCGAAAAGCTAACTCACAGGGCACGGGAAGAAAGAGCGCGCGCCAGGTGGCCCAGGGCTTGTGTAAGAAAGAGGGGAGGCGCGCCGGGAAGGGGAAGGAATCGATCGTGCGTAGGGAGCAGTTTGCTTCCTCGCGGCCATCTACCTTTAGGAGGAGGCGGCCAGACTCCCGAAATTTGGAGGTGATTTCCGGCCTCAGCACATAGCTTCCCTTCTGATCGAAAAAAACGATCTTGCGCAGCTCGGGATTGGGTCTACCAGGAAAATATTCCTGGCTAGTGAACTGCGATTCATAGGTGCGGTAGAGGCCTCCATTGCCGCGAAAAAAACTACTAGCCAACTGGAGAGATTTTCCCACGTGGCGTGGGGGCACGGTTATGGCGTTTTTCACCACCACGATCTGTTCGGCGCGGCTCGGGCGGAAGCGATAGTGGGTGAGGCGAATGTGGCCGAGCGAGAGGCTTGTCTGGCATTGTTCGCGAATGGCGGCCTCTAGGTTGCCGAAATTCTCGATCCCCATGTCTCGCGCTTGCGCCAGGGGATAGCAAATGGTGACGAGGGTGCTGCCAGCGGGAAGTTTTAGGTTGCCGGCTAGTGGATCCACGACCACGATCTTGTGGCGCGCGAAAGCAAAGGGTTCTTTGTCCACATGCAGGAGTAGATTCTGGTCAATATAGAGGCGCTCCTTTGCCTGGAGCAAATCTAGTATTTTTTGTTCATGGGCATGAAGGGTTTGTGCTGGGGAAAAGACCTGCGGAACTTTTTTCCAAAGTGGGGGATGCGCCCAAGCCGTATAGGCCACGCCCAGAAGGAAAAGCGGCAATCCGAATCGGGCTAGAGGCTTGCGCATGGCATAGGCCGCGAGTGTGAAAAAAATGGCCATGAAGCCGATGAGGAAGCGCTCCTGCCCATTTTGGGTTTTTAGCGGAAGGAGCAGGAGGAACGTGAGGGCCAGGAATACCAAGGTTCCCCATCGCTGCTTGCGCGCTTTCCTCCAGGTAAGAAACCAAGCAAAAAAAACAAAAGGCAGAATCCAAACTTGCTGTTGGGTATAGAGGCCGAGATTGTGATGAATATTTTCCCAGAGCCCATGGGCGCCAAGGTGCTGGTAACCTTGGCTGCTCCCCACGCTGCTAGAAAGCACGGCATTGCGCAGGTAAGCAGAAAGTTCATAGCTGGAGCGGAGCAATCCGAAGGAAAGCGCTCCGCCAACCACAAAAAAAACGATCCAGCTTCGCCAAGTGCGGAGAGAGAGGGCCGCAAAAGGCAGAATGGGAAGGCGAATCGGAGCTAATATTCCAGCCAAGACCGACGGCCAAAGCGCGCGGATCGGACCTTCCAAGAGCTGCTTCCAGGCGAGCAGGAAAAGCACAAAGATCCCCGCTCCCAT
>JAKFYM010000052.1 GCA_021730855.1 Bdellovibrionales bacterium | reverse complement strand
GCATTTCCCCGCAGGCGCCCGAGAAATTTTTTAAATTTTTCCGTGCGCTCAAAAGCAATGAGCTGCCGCTCTGGGTGCCGGCGCGCATAACGGATCGGATGCAAGCCCACTCCGCAGCCAATTTCCACGTCGAGCGGGAGCTTCGGGTCTAGCGGAAACGCGCGAAAATCCGGCGGCAGAGGAACTTTTTCGGCAGAGAAGCGGCGCATGCCGTGCACTCTCCCCTCAAAGGGGAAGGGCTGTCAAGCGCCACGCGCCTGCCGCTGGCCCAGCTGCAGCTGTGCAGAAAGATTTTTTTTGCAGGCCTCGGCAATCCGCTCAAATTCTCTTTTCACCTGCTTCTGCGCGAGAAAATCTCCCAGCATCCCGCCTGGAAGGCGATAGACGGTAGTGGCGGTGAAATAGGTTCCTCCGGCAAGCTTTTCCAAACAAAGGTTCTGCTGCCAGAACGTGAAGGGGCCTACTTGTTGGGTGAAGGCGAGCAGTAGGTTCTCCTTCCGATCCAAGACCAGGCTGGTCCAATGGAAATTCCGCAGAAAAAAACAAATCCGGAAGCCCACCTGACTGCCTTCCAAAAGTTTCACCGTGCTTCGGCTCGTAAGCTTTGCGCGCAAGTGATCGGGCAAAAGGGTTTCCCAATTTTGGGCTCCGCTAGCACCGGAAACACCTCGCCCGGCGGCTGTGGCAGCCAGTGTTCAAAAAAATGTTCCTGGCAGAGCGCCCCCCTGCCCTTTTCTACACTCTTCGTGATGGCTCCAAGAGCCGTGACCAAGCGATCATAGCGAAAACGAAACCCCAGCTTGAGGATTTTTGCGGGCGACACTTGTTGGCTGGCGAGCAATAATTCGCTCATTTCTCCCAGAGCGGCCTTTAGCGCCAGCGCGGGCACTGCAAAGGGTGTGTGCACTCCTAAGGCCTGGCCAAGGGTTTTGGTGAACACCTCATTGGTCACGGGCTCGGGCGCCACGGCATTATAAACTCCATTCACTTCGGGGGTACGCACGGTATAGAGGATCAATTGCACGAGATCCTCTAGATGGATCCAGCTCATCCACTGCCGGCCTGAGCCAAGCTTTCCCCCAAGCCCGCGCTTGAAGACTGGCAAGATAGTCGCTAGCGCTCCTCCATGGCGCTCCAGCACCATGCCGAAACGCAAGGAGACCACGCGCGGAATGAAATCTCTGGCCTTTTCCGTGGCGGCCTCCCAAGCGATACAAGTTTCGGCCAGGAATCCTTGGCCTGGGAGGGATTCTTCGGTGAGGCACTCCGCACCCCTATCGCCATAGAATCCTACCGCAGAAGCGGAAAGAAAAAGCTGGGGCTTGCGCCCCTCGCACAAACGCAAGCGCTGCAAGAGACGCTCTGCCGTTTCGGTGCGCGATTTTAGGATTTTTTCTTTGCGCTTTTTCGTCCAGCGGCCGTCAGCAATCGACTCCCCTGCCAGGTGCACCACCATATCGATGTCCCGGAGCGGCTCTTTTTCGTCCCAGTGGTGAAACTCCACGGGGTAGGGAAGGCGCGCCGGCCCGCGCACGAGAGCCACCACCTGATGCCCGTGCCTCACCAATTCGAGTCCGAGGCGTTTGCCAACAAATCCGGTGGCTCCGGTTACCAAAATTCGCATTAAGCTCCTTCTATCACGCGTGCCTAAACTTCTTAGAACGGCCTCAAAAATAAGGCATAAGAAAATTGTCCGGGACCTTGCGAAAAAGTCAACCCACCGAACTGCCGCCCGGAAACGGCTCTACGATGTCCGCTTCGATTGTGGATCTAAAGCGTCCCGGAGGCCATCGCCCACGAAGTTGAAGGCCAAGATCGTGAAAAAGAGCACAATGCCGGGAAAGAAAATCAGGTACGGATAGGTCCGGTACGCACGCCAACCTTCATTGGCCAATGTGCCCCAACTCGCATAGGGCGGCTCAATCCCTAGGCCCACAAAACTCAAAAAGCTTTCTGCCATGATATTCTGGGGAATGCCAAAAGTGAGGCTGATCACCACAGGCCCCATGATATTGGGCAAGATATGCTGGAACAAAATTCGCCCCGACCGTAAACCAAGCGAGCGGGCCGCTTCCACATAGAGCATCTCCTTGGCCTGCAGCACCTGCCCGCGCACGAGCCGCGCCTCCCCTACCCAACCCACAATTCCCAAAGCCAAAAAAATCCCGAATGGCCCGCGGCCCACCACGAGCATCAACAGCACCGTGACCAAGAGCGAGGGCAAAGCATTTAGCACATCCGCCGTGCGCATCATCACGGTGTCTACCCTGCCGCCAAGAAAGCCGGCGATCGCGCCATAGATGGTGCCAATGAAGAGCGAAAAAATAGCGGTGAAAAAACCCACCGCTAGCGAGATGCGGGCCCCATAGATGAGCCGAGAAAAAAGATCCCGTCCCAGAGAATCGGTGCCAAACCAATACATCGCGTTCGGAAATAGGAGGGCGTGGTCGGCATTTTGTTCAAAATAAGAAAAGCTCGTGACCAAAGGGGCCGCTGCCGCCACGAGCGAGAGCAGGAGGAGAAACACCAGGCTCACCATCGCCACCCGATGCCGCTTCAATCTTTTCCAGGCGTCTGCGTACATCGATTCTCCCCTCTACCGCACACGAATCCGCGGATCGATCACCACGTAGGCCACGTCCACGAGCAAGTTCGCCGTCACCAGCATAAAGCCATACACCATCGTCACGCCCATAATCAGGGGATAGTCACGATTCGTGACGGCATCGATGAAATATTTCCCCATGCCGGGGATCGCAAAAATATACTCGATCACGAAAGTGCCCGTGAGCACATAGGCCGCGAGCGGCCCCACCAGCGTGACCACCGGAATCAACGAATTGCGCAAAGCATGTTTGAGCACCACGCTCGCCTCACTCACGCCCTTGGCGCGCGCCGTGCGCACATAGTCGGAGCGAATGCTCTCGAGCAGGGCCGCGCGGGTAAGCCGCGCAATCAGAGCGGCCGGCCGCGTGCCTAGGGTGATGGTGGGCAGCACCTTGTGCAGCCACTCATCCCAAAGCGCCGGCGGGAACCAGCCGAGCTGGAGCGAAAAAACGTAGATCAAAATAGCGCCCACAAAATAGGAGGGCAGGCTGATGCCGGCCACCGCCAGGAACATCGAAGAGAAATCAATCCATGTGTTTTGTTTATATGCCGAGAGGATGCCGAGCGGCACGCCCAGCAAAATAGCGAGTGCTAAGGAATAGAGCCCAAGCTCCATGCTCGTGGGCAGGGTATCGCTGATGATCTCCGTCACGGTGCGGCCGATGTATTTGAAGCTAGGCCCAAAATCGAAGACCAGCATATTGGTCAAATAGTCGGTGT
>JAKFYM010000149.1 GCA_021730855.1 Bdellovibrionales bacterium | reverse complement strand
GTGCGGAACGCATAGGCCCTGTGCAATTAAACGAAAGTCTTCACACTCTAGTTTAATACACAAATAACGCTAAAGGCAGATGCCAGAGGGTATTCGTTAAACGAGCCGCGCTTTTCGCTAATCAAATAACCGAGTTCACCCAAGTGAGTTGAGAAATTCGAAGACGACCAAAATAAATGATTGCCAATGTCGTTTGGAGATCTCTCATATCCATCATCACTGAAATAAAAATCATCTTGGCTGCCATTAGCGTTGTTTGCACGGATACGTCGATACGTTAGGTCGGGTTGCCCATTCGCAATTTCCGCGATCCCGCTTGCTTGCCGAAGCATCGATCGCCATGCAAGCTCACGTGCAGTAGGAAGATGTCCGCCCTGATCCCTGCAATATTTGATGGCGTCAACCTGATTCATGAACTTGACAGATCCATCAGCATTTGTAGCGATTTCTGTAAATTGCAATTCCGGAATAGCGTTGATTTGCGCGATTCGAACATTTGCCTGGCTAATTAATTCGTTACATTCCGATATTGTTCCGCATACCGGCTGAGCCTGAGCGACATTTAAGAAGAAAGCACAAAATCCTAATAAGGCTATTTTTAAAGGCATTACTACTCCCGCGAGTGAAGATGAATTTTCAAAGGTAGATATCATTAGATGGAGCTGACGGTCCAGTGTTTATAAGTAGGTTACGATAGACTCACTCACTGGTTTAGGGCTTATAAAAATTCGGCGCACGAAATTTTAAAGTTTCTGATTGATAACGATAAAACAAATGAAGTTTTTCTAAAGCCCCTGAGTTGTGAATGCTAGGGGTGCTCTTGTTCCCTGCTCAACTTGTCGCTCGGTGACCACGATCAAAGCATCCTAAGTCTATGTCGTATAGAAACCTGGGGACGCACTTCCATTTGAAGGCTCCAACAGTGCCAAATGGTAGTGGTCTATTCCAACTTGCAGTCGGTGATTCGGATTAGATCGGCGATGGGCATGCCTTCATCAACGTAAGAAGGGAAGCAATGGAAAGCTCCTATATTCTCTTCTTTTAGGTACGTAAGTTGGCCCTCATAGGTAATGAAAAGTGGGATGGAAAGTGAATCCCATTTAAAAGCGGCTTTGAATCTATAGCCCAATTGCTTCTCGTGGTTTTCAGTTACCTGCATGTCGACAAAGCGTAGGTCGCTGAAGTTAGCCAGCTGTATTCCACATATTTTGCCATCTATGGAATTTAAAGAGTGGGATTCATTTGTCTGGTTTGTAAACGTCGCGAGAGCCGTTTCAGTAGCGATTTCTAGCTTGCCAATTGGCGCTCTTGTTTTGTCACGCTGAAAAGCCTGCGCATCCAAGGCCGTACATTTGATTGTGGCTGCCTGAGCCCCTGAAATAGCAAGAAAGGCTAGAGTGATTACCAATGAAACTAGGGAGGGAGTCGCTCTTTTCATCTCAGCCTCGGCACGGTCTATTTTTGAGGTCGCTTCTAGCGTTTTTGGTGCACATTCTACGCACTATCTTATGATCCTAAAACTTCCGCACCCCGTATACCAGGCGTCAGTGATACAGGGAATTTGCGAACCTTCGCAAGAAAAGGAAGTCTCTCTCGTCCAAAATGAAATTTGGGTTCCAGACGTAGGATTCCAGTGCTCAATCATGACGCTATAGGCATCCCAGTAGTCATCTCTTTCGATTTCGAACCGACCCTGAGCGCTTTTAGATTCCATAGTTCCGCTGGGGCGACCGCGGACATTCATAGTAGCATTCACATTGAAAGCGCCAGTATCATAAAAGCGACTATCGGTTCCGGTTCTGCAATTAAAGTTGAGTAAATCGCCCACTTGGATTTCAGGTTTTTTGAGGCAGCTGGATGAAGTTTTTCCTGTTTCCTCATCTCGGACTTCCAGCCAGAAGCACTTCTGGTCTGCATGAGCGGCTATCGAATAAAACATGGTCAAAATGACCAGTTTCAGAATGTTCCTCTTTGGCATAAGTCACCTCTACTGATTTGAATTCCCTTGGTCCTGCAAAAATGGACGTGACGTTCGCGTGCTTTACCATCGTGGGAAGGCATTTCCTATACATCGTTTCCTAAAACTACTGCTTCCAATTATTGCGCCGCAGGAGAGGTGAGGAGAAAGCGTGCGGATTTGCCTTTGGGCGAAGTGAGGGAGCGCGGGAAGTGGCGCGAGGCGAAACCGATGCGGAGTGCGAGTGCGCTTGGATACGCTTAGGCCCTGTAAAATTCTGGGTTCCGACGTTTTGAAAAAGTAGATTTGGCCTCTCCGGACGGGGCAGAACGAAAATCGTTACATTCTTGGCTGTAGGTGTGGTCGGGTGAGTGGTTATTTTGAAGCGCACTGAGCCTGATGTAATAGGAATGCTATAACCGGCACATAATGCCACTGCCGATCTCGCTGAAAAATAAGGGATTGTTGTGGCGTGCCCGGAGCCAATAGCTCAAACTTTTCGACTTTTTCTAGGTCTTGAATATCGAAAGTCAATTCTGTGGCCGTCTTTGATCCATAACCCATCGGATACGATTTTTGAATTGCAGAAATGGCTTGTTGACCCTCTGGGTGGATTCTCCAATCCTTGAAGTCAACCTTCGAGCTTTTATCCGTTTCATATTGAATAATCAGTTTCACAAGTCTGATATCTCTATGTTTTGGGATGAGCGGTACAACAACTGGTCCCATCCACGATCTATCCATTTCAGGTGCAGCGGTGATGACAATCGGCACTTCGCCAAATTTTGTCTCTATAGCGTTTTGCATGGGGCTGTTGCCACACGGGCCTGGGTGTTCTGATGTAGCGTTTGTTTGCGTCAGATAGGCCGTCCTTCGCCAGAGAGCTGCGCATCCAGAGAGTGTAAAGATAAATAGTATGAGCACCAATCTGAAATTTCTCATTCAATGAAACTTTAGATTGAATTCAAGGCTCTGTCATAAACCAAATGCTTTGAGGTGCACCCCACGAGTAGGAAATCGCGGACTTCCCATTCTTCCGCCGCATGAGAGACGCGGAAACTCGTGAGAGTGAGTTCGGTATTTCTCGCGCAGAGTGCGTAGAAAAAATCGCGAGCTCGCGAGAGATTTTTCTTGACCGGCCTTGGGTGGAGAAAATGATTTTGCGAGAGGGATTTTTGTTTTCTTTCTAGCGTGAGATTAGCCGCTGGATTTTGCCTTTAGCGCGGTTTACGAGAGAGGGTTCGCGACCGCGGATGGGAGATTTTTCTCTGCGGCATGGAGCTTCTGCGCGAGGCCTCGAATTGCTCTCTGAAAACCCATGATAGGTTCCTGTTTTCAACATCGGAGGACCTACCCATGACCAATCGCGAACTCGAAATGAAATTAGAA
>JAKFYM010000040.1 GCA_021730855.1 Bdellovibrionales bacterium | reverse complement strand
TAAGACGTTGCAGTCCGGTGGCAACCAAATGCATGAGCTCTTTCGCCGCCAGCGGGAAGAGAAAAAAAGCGAGCCCGCCATCCTGGCTCCGCCCGCCCCCAGGTTCACGCCGCCGGCCACGCCCTTCGCCCATTCGGCCTCCAGCTCTGATCCCGAGATCATCCTGAATCCCGGAGACAATAGCCGTTCCCTCTTCGATTCCCCCGGCGAGATGGAAAGCCAGGCCGGAGAAAAAACAAAAGTTTCCTCCATCTTGAACCTGGTGAAAAAAGCCAGCCGCGAAAACGACAAAACCGTGAAAGAGGCCCTGGGCCGCCAAATGCGCTTCGAGCTGCCGCCCTTGAGCTTCCTCAACACTCCGATCACCGAAGACACCCGCCTCGATCGCGACGAGCTCTTGCGCAATTCCAAAATGCTCGAAGAAAAACTTTCAGACTTCAACGTGAACGGCCAGGTCACGGCCGTGAAGCCGGGGCCAGTGGTCACGATGTACGAGTTCAAGCCCGCCGCCGGAGTGAAGGTGAATGCCATCTCCAATCTTTCCGATGACCTCGCGCTCGCGCTCTCGGCCAAAAGCATCCGCATCGTGGCCCCGATTCCTGGCCGCGATGTGGTGGGCATCGAAGTGCCCAACCGCCATCGTGAATCCGTGCTCCTGAAAGAAATCATCGGCGCCGACACCTTCCAATCCCGCAATCACTCGATCCCGATCGCCATCGGCAAGGATATCTTGGGTGGCGCCGTGGTAGCAGACCTAAAAAAGATGCCCCACCTCCTCGTGGCCGGCACCACCGGCTCGGGAAAATCTGTCTTCATCAACACCCTGATCTGCTCGCTGCTCTATAAGTTCACCCCACACGACCTCAATCTCATTCTCGTAGACCCTAAGCAGCTCGAGCTCGCCCCCTACAACGATATCCCGCACCTCCTCCTACCCGTGGTCACCGAAGCCAAAAAAGCCAGCCTCGCCCTCAACTGGGCCGTGCAGGAGATGGAGCGCCGCTACCGCGTGATTGCCGCCTCCGTGACCCGCGATCAGGAAGGCTACAACCGTAAGCTCGAAGAAATCGGCACCGAAAAAATGACTGAGCTCCTGAACAAAGAGCGCGAGGATTTTGAGGAGCGCCTCTCGGCCGAACCAATGCCGAAATTGGTGGTGGTGATTGACGAGCTCGCCGACCTAATGATGACCGCTAAGAGCGATGTGGAAAACAACATCTGCCGGCTCGCGCAAAAAGCCAGGGCCGCCGGCGTGCACCTGGTGCTCGCCACCCAGCGCCCTTCCACCGATGTGATCACCGGCCTGATCAAAGCCAATCTCCCTTCCCGCATCTGCTTCAAGGTGAGCTCGAAAATTGACTCCCGCGTGATGTTTGATGCGATGGGCGCCGAAAAACTGATCGGTATGGGCGATATGCTTTTTATGCCGCCCGGAGAATCCACCCTAGTGCGTATGCATGGTGCCTATATCTCGGTAGAAGAGGTGGACCAAATCACCAGCTTCTGGCGCAGCCAAGCCAAGCCTAGCTATCGCGATGATATCTTGATTGATCCTGAAGAAGGCATGGAAGACGGAGCTTTCAGTTCCGAAGACACCAGTGATCCCATCTACCAACAAGCCTTGGAAATTGCCTTTAGCTCAGGCGCGATCAGCGCTTCCTACCTCCAGCGCAGGCTGCGCATTGGCTATAACAAAGCGGCGCGATTTGTGGAGATGATGGAAGCCCAAGGAGTGGTCGGCCCGGCCGATGGCGCAAAACCGCGCCCTGTGATCTCCCCTAGAGTATAAACCCTAGAAAAAACCACAGAGCGCGAAATCAAACTAGTACTGGAAAGTGAGTCCGGCCATCGCGTAGATGTCGCGGCCTTTGATCTCGGTGGTGTTGGTGTCGTTCTGGTCGCGGAAACCAAAGTTATAACGGCCTTGTACGGCCAGCCCGATATTTTCCGAGACATTGAACTCCACGCCCAGCCCAGCCACACCGGCGATGTCCCAGTCACGGTTCCTGTCGTTAATGGTGGTTGTGGCTCCCAGAACGGTGACGCTCGAAGACATCCGTCGCGACCACGAAGGGCCTACCACAAAAAAGGGCGACACTACCGCATCACTCAAGGGATTGAATTTTAGCAACACAGGAATTTCTAGGAATTTATGTTTCACCTTGGCCACGCCCACATAGGTATAGCCCTTTTCCACATAGTTTAGCTCAGGACGCAAAGTGATCGTCCAAATTCCAAATTCAAAAAATACCCCAGCCATAAAGTTCGTGGCATTGTCGATGTTCTGTCCTACCGATCTATTCTCCACTTCATCGCGGGTAAACACTGCGCCCCCTTGGGGACCAAAGGCGATTTTTCCGTCCACGGCGTAGGCATTGGCTCCCACCACGCTGGCTGCTAATAAACTTAGGATTTTTACTGTCTTCATTTTGTTTTCCTTTTATTGATTGGTTCTAGTTTGCGCTGACTCTTGTCCATAGTTGCTTCTCACCGCTGGGCTCGAGCACGGTGGCTAGAGGTTCCGCGGTGATAAAAAGATCAAAGTTCCGTAAAGGGGTGACGGCATCCATTTCTCCATCCCAATCTTCATCTACCTGAAGCGCCCCCAAATTCTGGAGGAGCTCAGGCTCGTCGTGGCTTTGCGCCCAAACCACATAGGTGCTCGCTCCCTCATGCACCAGCTCGGGCTTGGCCAGACGCTCTACTTCTACAGAGACTTTTGTGTTGCCATTTTGTTCTACCGTGCTCTCTACCTTTCCTTGGGCTGAAGGCAAAGGATGGCTAGGCTCCAGGGTCGGAACGCTCGAAGCGCAGCCGCTGATCAGGATCCCGACGATAAAGAATTTTTTTTTCATCGCTTCTCCGCGGATCTACCGACCCTATGCCGGCCTCAGTACCAGCCCAATGCGAGCCCAATGCGAAAGAGAAGAGCAACCACCGTGCCAAGAAGAACAGCCCTCCCCATCGCTATCACGATCTAGGCAGAGGAAAAAAACCCCAAGCGCGCTGAAAAGCGAACCTTTTTGCAAGCTGCGGCAATAGATCCCCATTGCGAACCTTCTGTTTCCTGGTAGTAAGGGCGCTTATGAAAAATTTTTGGCACGAGTTCAGAACCTTCGCGATGCGGGGGAGTGTGATCGATCTGGCCGTGGGTGTGGTGATTGGCACCGCCTTTGGCAAGATCACCACCTCACTTGTGAGCGATATTGTCATGCCGCCGATCGGGCTGGTCTTGGGCCAGATCGATTTTTCGCACCTTTTCTTCAACCTCAGCGGCACTCCGGTGGCTAGCTTAGCGGAGGCGCAGAAGTTGGGGCTGCCCACGCTCAATGTGGGGCTTTTCCTAAA
>JAKFYM010000294.1 GCA_021730855.1 Bdellovibrionales bacterium | reverse complement strand
AAAGAAACTGTCAGTTTCCTGACTATATCATTCTTCTTTTGAAGAAATTTCTGACCCATTTTCACGTCACACCTCGGTGACTAATCGGTCAGTCATTAGAATTAACTTATGGAATTTTTAGAAGATTACTGGCTCAAAAGGGCCCGAATATAAAAATTTCTCTAGCCATACTGTCTTCGATTGAAATGATAAGCAATTTTTTTGCGCTTAAAAAAACTGCAGGAGGAGATACCTATACATGTTTTATTGTGCATTCATTCCATAGGCCGCAATCGTTAAAAACTGAGGTATAGAATACAGTGAGCGCGAATGTGTAACGAGGGTGCGGGCTTGAGCTATTTGAAAAGAAATCAATTTAAAGAAAACAGGTTTCGCTTAAATCTTACTTACTAGTCAACGCCGCCACCGCCGCCGCCACCTAAAAGCGAATTAAAATCGATTCTACGGTGATCGTTACCGTAGAATCGATCGCCCCCGTTGAAGTTCTGTACTTGATCGATATAGGAGGACCCACTATTTGGATAAACAAAGATTGATTTGTCCTCGGAGACCGTTGAAGATGCAGAATACGTAGATCCAGAATACGATGACATCGCTCTTATCCAATCCGTAAGAACTTCTTCACCTACTGGTTCACAAGAGTCTATGCGCTCGGAGTTCGTGATATTAGAAAACAGGACCTTACAATCGGTAGCAGAACGAACGCCTATATTTAAGCGTTCTAAAGTTTCCATGTAAGATTCAAAGTATGCGGCTTTTTCGGCCAGGCTTAGATCCGAGTCGTTCACTTCCTTTAATCGATCATAGGCGGCCCATGATTGTGATTCGGTTGAACTCTCAAAAGCCAATGCCAGTGGAGAGAAGGAAAAAGCAAAGATTAAAAAAATGGAAAATAATTTCATACAAAGTCCTCGCTCTGCAACAAACAGTTAAATACACCAACAAGACGAATTCCATCTCCATTGCGATCTTGGGCGATATTTTTTTGAACTAAATTTTTCATTTTAGATTTGAATTCTAAATAGATCGCTTGGGCTTCGGTGTTTGATTCGAAGTTATTTGGCATTACAAAGTATCGTAGTGCCTCTTTTTGCTGCTTGAGAGTGTTTGTCTCATAGCTCGTGAGAACTCTTGAAGCCGAGAGCCTGAATAGCCTTGGAACAAATTTTCGTAGAGTTTCGAGATTGTCTCCAAGTTCAATTAACGAATGCTTAACTAAGACCTTGTCTCCGTCCACGGAAATTAGATTCGATTTTTCCATTTGGACTAAAAGGTCATCTACGAGATCAAAAATTTCGGGTGACCGAGAGAAGTATTCTTTAATTGAAGCAACAGACTTATTTCCAGAAATCAATACATAGTGGGTAATAAGGAAAGTTGCTAAATCTTCAGTAATTAAATTTACTTGTGAAGTGGATAGCGACGCGGCGTCTGAATCTATATTTACTTTAGCAGCGATGCTTTGATTTTCGCGATGGAGCATTGTTTGTTCCACTATTCCTCCAACTCACCGAATTTAAGCCATTCCTAAATTCGCCAGAGTTTCCAGCCGTTGAATTACCGAAGCCATGCGTTGTAACCCAGGGCGTCTTTTCTGTCTAGCCTGAACCCCTCTAGATTCGTCCAATATTTCCTTATTCACTTTTCGTTTAGAGCTGTCCGGCAGGAGATCGATAAGTTCCCCAATAGTTTCAGCGGTTTTCGAGAGTTTAACCGCGCCAGCACCTTGTTTATTTGGCAGCTGTATTTGGCTATATTTGTAATTTTGTATGAGTGCCCGGATGCAGTCCATATAGGCATTGCCATAGGGGCCAGGGAAAACCTCCGAATCATTCTCCAATTTTAGCAAGATAAGATAGGTGACCTCCTCGTCCTTTAGCCGCAAGGCTTTCCCCAGGCGGGCCAGGGTTTCGGCCGAGAGGTTCCGCATCGGTTTGTTTTTCGTTCCACTCCTTCCGCGAGAAAGTGTTTGGGCCAGCATGATGAAGGAAACCACCTCGCCATGCTTTTTCGTAAAGCTTCTATAGGTAAATCCGTTGGCTTTGAGGGCGGCCCTCAGAAAATCTCGGTACTCGGTAAATGGAAAAGGAGATATGTGTTGTTTCATAAGATTATGCATTGTGTATAACAGCATAATTCTTTCTGCAACCCATTCTTTGTTGCGTGTTGCCAAATCTCTCCGCGTCCCGTACACCCTCTCGCAGTTCACTAAATTTATTTGATGGTCTCGGCGGAAAGTCGGGAAAAAGGGTTACAAAATGCAGAAGCTTTCGATGATCAAAGACGTGATGTCCTACAGAGAGCTCGCCGAACAGGCGTATCACGATATTCGCTCTCCTCTCTCGGCCCTGGAGCTGGCCACTAGGCTTTTTCCTTCGGCAGACCGCGAGGGGAATGACCTCATCCACCGCTCGCTCCAGCGAATCAACGAAATCGTTACCGATCTTGCCCTGAGAGCCAATGAGGCGACTGGGGGTAGTTCCGGCCCAGCTTTGAAGCTCGAGCTAGTAAAGCCGGCTCGTCATCCCCTAAAGGAGTTAGTGGACGTGGTGGTGGCGGAAAAGAGAATCCAGCTGCTAGAGAAGAAAAATGTGCATCTCATGTACAGCTGCGAAGCGGCCGCCGTGAATGCCCACGGGAATGTGATTGCGGCCGAGTTCAAGCGTGTGCTCTCGAACCTCATCGAGAATGCCATCGAGGCCGTGGGGGAAGATGGGCTCGTGGAAATTCGTCTTTCCGTGCGGGATCAGGAACTGAGGGTGGAAATCTTAGACAATGGAGTGGGTATTCCCGAGGAAGTTTTGACCAAGCTCACCCACAGAGGATTCTCCTATGGCAAAGCCAATGGGAGTGGACTGGGCCTCTATCATGCGCGTGCGGCAGTGGCCTCATGGGGCGGTAGCCTGAAAATTGAGTCGGAGCCGACCAAGGGCACGCGTGTTGCTTTTGTCCTGCCCGGGCTGGATGAACCGCAGGAAAAGATCGATGCCGTCTTTATCGACGACGATGCCGTGGCCTGCATGCTCTGGCAGCGTGCCGCTAAGCAGGCGAATAAGAAGCTTATTTGTTTTACCAAGCCGGCGGATTTCTTCGCGGCGGCGGAAAGGATTCCCAAGACCGCCACAGTCTATGTGGATGTAGACCTAGGCATCCGTCGCAGTGGCATCGAGGTGAGCCGGCAAATTGCGGACCTTGGGTTCCAAGAAATCTATCTCACCACGGGCTACCTAGAGTCGGCCTTTGGCCCCGACTGGCGGGTACGCATGCCCTGGGTGCGGGCGATCAAAGAAAAAGTCCCGCCATGGTTCCACTAGGCTGCCTTAGACAAAGGTGATGCGCCCTTCGGTTTGCCGGGCCGGGGTT
>JAKFYM010000135.1 GCA_021730855.1 Bdellovibrionales bacterium | reverse complement strand
AGGGGAAAGGGATCAAAGAAAAGGCGAAGAGAAGAAGACAGGTGACAAAAAGCTCGAAGCGAATAATTCAAGAAATGGAGCGGCTGGCGATAATTCTGGTAATGCGGTAACTATAAATTCTGATGCTGTATCTGCTAGGCAGTCCAGCATGTTCTTTGACAGTCCGATGTGGTTATCAACGAAAGACGCTGCAATTTATCTGCGCAAGTTTCGGAAGATCGATGGTGCGGCTTCTGATGGCGCGATTCGCACAGCGATTTGGCGCAAGGCGATCCGAGCCAAGAAGTGGCGCGGACGTTTGTACATCAGAAGAGCCGATCTTGATCTCATGCTTCAGAACGCTCCATTTGCGAGTGGAGGTTACTGATGGGCATTACGAAATACGAAGAGAATGGAAATGATTACTGGCGCATCTACGTGCATGTACGCAGTCGGAGGAATCGAAAGGTTCGCTCCCAGAAATTGCTTGCCGGGATTTCTTCTAAGGAAGAAGCCGAGCGAATCTTTAAGAAAGAGTTTCAGCGTGCGTGCAACGACGTAGCCAGAAGAGAAAATGAAGGGCTTACTTGGGGTGAAGTCGTTCAGGCATGGGGGGACTGGTATGCCAGGTTTCCCTCCGAACGATGGGATCCAGGAACGGTACGTGACTATATAGCTATCGCGAATAAGTGGACAGAGGAGTGGATCGATAGGCCCGCTTCGGTCCTCACTATTACAGATGGCTTTCAGCTAGTGGAGTGGGCCAAGCGGGAAGGCGCAAGCACCCGGAGGCTCTACCAAATCAAGACTACGGTAAACGTAATCTTTAAGTGGGGCGTCAGTGCAGGCAAGATCCTAAATAAGGACCAGTCGCCGTTGTATGGAGTTGAGCTAGCTAGGAAGGGAAAGGATTCGGTTCCGGAGATTCTTAACCGAGATCAAATCGCCGAACTCCTCCAGAGGGCCGAAGAATCCGAACACGAGTGGTATCCGGTATGGAAAGTCGACGCCTATACTGGGCTTCGAGCTTCTGAGCTAGATGGTCTGAGAAAAAAGGACATCGAGCTATTGCCGAGAGATAAAGCTCGGGAGCTAGATCAGTCGACCGCTGCCGTCAAAAACTACGGCACTATCCGGGTTCAGCGGCAGTGGAAGAAGAAGCTGCGATGTTACGGGGAGCTAAAGTCACGGTACTGGAGGACAGTACCCCTTAATAGCCGGCTGTATTGGTTCCTGGTCGACTACCTTGAAAGGAACGACTTTGGCTCCGACGAGCATGGGGAACGGGTCTTTCCAGTTCTCCAAGATCTTAGGAGCGGCCGGCAGGCGGCCATACTGAAGGCATTTTGCGTTTCCGAGGGTCTGCCTCCAATTAAGTTCCATACCCTCCGAGCCTGTTTCGCAACGCATCTATTGGCGGCCGGCGTACCGGAAGCCAAGGTGATGAAGATCGGAGGCTGGAGGGATAGGGAAACGATGATGATCTATGTCCGGATGGCCGGGATAGATGAAGCTGGAGCTACCGAAGCCCTAGACTTAAGTCCCCGGAGCGAAGTGTTTCCCGAAGAGCGGCCAGCGAACGTAGTTAATATGTTCCCAAGAAGATAGGTTAGCGCGGCGCGCAAGGCTGCTTGTGTCGCCGCTAAAAAGAACGTGCTAAGTCAGCACAGAAACGTTGGTAACGCATTGGATTTGCTGGAGATGAGACGAGTCCGCCAACATAAAAAATCCTGCAGCCACCGGCTGCGGGATTTTTTATTTCGGCTGAAGCTCGCGGGTGATCGAGAAGCTGCGCAGTTCTCGGATTTCGCGGGTTCGACAAAAAGGCGAGGATCGCCTTTTTGCACGCGAAGCGAAGCGTAGCGGCCCGAAGGGCCGAGTCGCAGGATGCGACGAGTGAGTCCCGCACGCACGCAGTCCCGAAGGGACAAGTCTCCTCGGCTCTACCGCCTGAGCGCAGCCGAAGGCCAGCCCGCGAGAAGCAACGAGTGACCAAAAGGCGAGGATCGCCTTTTTGCACGCGAAGCGAAGCCATAGCGGCCCGCAGGGCCGAGTCGCAGGAGGCCATGAGTGAGTCCCGCACGCACGCAGTCCCGAAGGGACAAGCCTCTTCATTCCTACACTCATCGCCTTAGCATTTCTTTCGTCGCTTTCCGCCTATTGATGACCGCCAAAAAGTCCGCTTTATTGAACATTATTTATTTAGATATTCCTTAATAATAGCAGTTACTTGAGTAACTACTGCCGATCTTTAGGCATATAAAATGTCCGGTTAGATGTCCGGTTAATACTCCGTTTCGGAATCTTGCGCCTAAATGGGAAACATCGACTTCGTTCCGCGAGTTCTCTGAATTACCATGGCGATGTTTCCAGAGATCTTGTCTTAAATTTATACGGCTTGAGAACCCCTCGTGCGAAGCGAGTGGATAGCTTTAGCCTCCGGCCCCGACCATCCACCTCAAGCTACCGTGTAAACTAAGGTGCTTTCCACCACCAACCGAAAAGCAAAGATGCGAAAGCACCTCTTATTTCCTATCGGATTTTTTCTTCTTTTTTCTGTTTCTGCGGCGGCGGTGGAGGATTGTCGCCCTCAATATGCCCGCTTAAGTGAGACCCTAGGTTCGGCCATCGAATCGGCTCTTGCGCATGCCAATCAGGGGCAGCCGGAGTTTTTAGCGCGGCTGCAGTCGGTGCTAGAGCGGATTCCCGATGCGGCCTTTCTCAAGACATTCACCGGAAAAGATCGAATCACTGCCAAGGACCTTGATAATATTTGGTGGAGCGCACAGGCAGGCAAGCTTCGTGTGAGCCCGGAAGATCTGCAATGGATTAGCCTATTGCGAGAGGTGGCACGAAATCAGCCTCATTTGTTTAGCGACACTGCCAATCCCAAAGAAGTGATCGTGCAGCTAAGGCGTGCACTAAAGGGATTTTTGATTCGCCCCTCGGGAGAGCCCGACATCACAGTGAATGCGTCCCGTGCTTTGGTGAATACTGAAGAAACCCTCCTTGTACAAGCTATCCAAGAGGGACGTGGCGTTCGCAACACCAGCAATCGCTGGTATGATCGTTTCCTGAATTTCTTTTCTCCGCACTACCAGCGCATGTTGCGTTTGATGGAATTCAATAACAATCTTCGTCGTCGCATGCAGCATATCGTGATAGCCGACGAGCCTATTGGCGCCGCTCTGGTCGAGAATGCTGAAATCCTAAATCCCGCTCAACAGGGGCGTTTACAGGCTTTAGTGGACGATACGCACGTCCAGCTGGAGGAGACAACTGGGGTGGCCCGTGAGATCTATGGGCGTGATATTCTCGCTCCATTTTCTGTAGGAGACGTGCGAATCCGTGCTCTCGATTCGCGCCAGGCTGTGGAGGCGGGCGAAGCTAGTTATGACGAAGCTATACAG
>JAKFYM010000002.1 GCA_021730855.1 Bdellovibrionales bacterium | reverse complement strand
CAGCTTCAAGCACCCGCACAAGAAGCACGCCTAAAAATTTTCTCAGCGACTCTCTCCTCAGAAGCCGCGAACTAGACCTCCCTCCCCACTAGGAGCCCTCAGGGCTTTCTAGGGGAGGTCTTGTCTTTTTCCATAAACCGAATCACCTGCAACGCCCCCTCATAGAACACATAGAGGGGCGCCATCATCAGCAACATCGACATCACATCCGGCGGCGCAATGAAGGCCGAGACCACGGTGATCGCGATGACGGCCGTCCTTCGGTGCGCCACGAGCGTCTCGTAGCGAATCAAGCCAATCTTCGCCAGAAGGATCATGATCACCGGCAGCTCAAAACTCGCGCCAAAGAGCAGGAGCAGGCGAAAGAGCACGGCAAAGTATTCCTTCACGGTGATCATTGGCACGTCGAGGGGGGCGCCGAACTCGAGGAAGAATTTAAAGCCTAGGGGCAGCACTAGGTAGTAAGCAAAAGCCGCTCCGAGGAAAAAGAAAATCGTGCCTGCCGCAATAAAAGGCACCGCTAATTTTTTTTCCCTCTGGTGGAGGCCGGGACTCACGAAAGCCCAGATTTGGTAGAGATAAAAGGGGCTACCGAGAAAAACCCCGGCAATCACCGAGATTTGGAGGTGATTGAAAAAGCTCTCAAAAAGACCGGTAAAATAGAGATGGCGCTTTTCCGGTGGAAGCGCGGCAAAGAGCGGCGCCTTCAGGAATTCCAAAATGGGGATGCGCACGAAATACCCTGCCAGCGAAGAGAGCAGCAGCATATACAAACAGTTCATCAGTCGGTCGCGCAGCTCTTCTAAATGATCCCAAAAGGGTTTTTCTTGTTTTTCCATTTGCTCGCGGAGGGAAAGCTTTTTAGTATCCAGACCTAATCGATAACTGACCAACTACGGGGTGTCAAATCATGAAAAATCGCGGAGTTTTGCTTGTTGGGCTTGGTGTGCTAGTGATTGCGCTGGGTGCCGCAGCCGTATTTCTGAAAAAGAACAAGGAAGAGATCATTGCTCCCACGGAAGCCCCCCAAACCACAGCCCCTATAGAGGAACAAAAAATGGCTAACTACGACATGACCCTCGATGCCGATGGACTCTCCAAAGCCGTGGCCACCATGACGCTTTCCACTGGCGGAGTGGTGAAATGGCGGTTCTATACGAACGACGCACCGGTCACCGCCAAGCGGATCGCCCAACTTGTTTCGGAAGGCTTTTACAACGGCATCGTGATCCACCGAGTGGTGCCAGGATTCGTGGTGCAAGCGGGCGACCCCACGGGCACCGGCGCCGGCGGCTCTGGCACGAAGCTAAAAGCAGAATTCAATGCTCACAAACATGTGCCGGGCATCATCTCGATGGCGCGCACAGCTGATCCCAACTCTGCCGACAGCCAATTTTTCATGATGATCGGCGTGGCCCCCCACCTCGATGGCCAGTACACCGTGATTGGAAAAATCGTGGAAGGCTATGAGCACGTGGAGAAGATCAAGCAGGGCGATAAGATCCAGACCTTCGTGATTCAATAGGCCTGCTACGACTGCGGCAGGAACCCACCATGCTTATGGTGGGCGCCGCTATCTCGGGACTAGTCCAGTAACAACAAACGTCCACCTGCGACAACGCCCAAATCGATCAGCGGAGAAAATCCCGAATCTCGTTCAGAGATGGCATTCACCATCCGCAGCACGGCATCAACAGCGAGAATGCCTCCGAGCACACGCATGGTATAGGAACTCGATCGCGGCAAAGCGTCGTTCTCGGCAACCAAACGCTTATACTCTCGAATTTTATCCCTAAGCGCTCTTGTTGGGTATTCGGAGGCCGAGACCTCATAAGCAGCGCTATAAATTCTGTTGCTCTGGTCTCTTACCAATGCTCTGGGCCCCTCTGCCTGCACTTCGAGCCTAGCAATTTCCCCTCTTTTTTCTAGAATCGCTGCTTGTAAATCTTGAGCACGAATTTGCAGCTCCCCTATCTCCACTTCATCAAGACGTTCATAAAAGGGAACACCATTTCTATTGTCATAAAATCTTTTTCCATCGATCAGTTGTTGGTCGATTACAGTCAGTTGCCCCTGTAGCTGCCCGAGCTCAATATTGTTTTTATCCAGCGTGTCCAAAATGCCTGCGGCAGGCGGATTTAGTACATTTATGTGCTCCCGAGCGAGTTTATCGGCCAGAGCGCGAACCTGCGCTTCGTTTTCCTGGATGAGACGCATATTGGCACCGGCCAATCGATTTCTAGCGCGTGCACCGGCGTCCCTCATCCAGGAAAGCATAACCAATTCGACCGTCCCCACGGCAACATCCCCGACCATGAATTCTCCAGTCACAGGAAATGCCTCGTCCCAGATTCCTTGTTCCTCTCCAGCAAAGCTAGGAACACTCGCGCCAAGCAGCAGGGCGCCTAGGCAAAAAACATTCAGGATTTTTTTCTTGTTTAAGTTCTTCATGGTTTTCCTTATAGAGTAAAATTTATTATGCCTTCAGCAGGCGCCCACCATTCGCATGGTGAGCGGCGCTCATCTCTCTTCTCGGAAGCTAGTCCAACACACGTCCAACCACAGCATCGCCAAGACTAATCAGCGGAGAAACACCGGGATCACGGTTAGCAATAACGGTAATGATCCGCAGACCAGCATCAAGAGCAAGAATGCTTCCCAGTAGGCGCATGGTACGAGAGCTCGTCCGTGGCAAACTGCGTTGTACGCTAGCCAAACGGTTATAATGTTCTATCCTCTGCGCCAGCGCTCTTGTTGGCTGTTCGGAGGCCGAGGCATCATAGGCTGCTAAATAAATTCTATTGCTTTGGGATTGCACAAATGCCCTGGGTTGCTCCGCCCGAATGTCGAGCGTGGCTACTCGCATTCTTTGTTCTAGGATGGCAGCATCTAAAATTTGGGCGCGAGTCTGTAGGGCATGTATCTCCCAATCAAGCTCGTTCGCGCTTACATTCGTCGCTACTAAAGCCCGTCGGGCCTCCCCTTGAACGTTCAAACGTTCGTTGGTCTCCGCCAATAGCCCCTGTAGCTGTGCTAGGTCACGATTCTTTTGGTCCAGCTCATCCAGAATCTCGGCATAGTCGGGTCTCAATGAAGCGAGTTGCTGCCGAGCGAGATCATCCGAGAGCGCGCGAACTTGCGCTTCGTTTTCTTGAATGAGACGATAATTGGCCGCTAGCCGAACGTGCCTGGCGTCGTCGCCATACGTAGTTGTCACACCAAGCACAGCCATTTCGACCGCTCCCACGGCAAAATTCCCGAGTGCGAGATCTCTAGTCTCAGGAAACGCCTCATCCCAAATGCTCTGCTCCTCCCCAGCAAAACCAGGACCACTCACGCCAAGCAGCAGGGCGCTTAGGCAAAAAACATTCAGGATTTTTTTCTTGTTCATAGTTT
>JAKFYM010000037.1 GCA_021730855.1 Bdellovibrionales bacterium | reverse complement strand
AAAGAAAAGCCGCTACGAAGACAAGCGGGATGGCTTTTTAAGCGTCATGAGGGGCTCAAGCCCGCTCATTCACCGGGTGTTCTGGGTTGGGTTCACAGACCGGATTTTCTCGGACTTGCAGGAGGTCGCGGGCGGCAGGGAGGAGTTCGTCATTGAATCGTATAGCCACTTTTTATCGAAGCTCTGGCCGCGCGGAGTGGTGGAGAGGATTTCATGAGCGACCAAGGTAACGATCATTTCACCAACATGGTGCTGACTATCCTTGTGGTGGGATTGGCGATCGCGGGAGTTTTGTACGCTGGGTTCTTGTTTTGGCCTTACCTCGTTTTTTATGTCCTTCCGCTCGCCATTGGGTCGCTCGCAGTTGGCGGAATCCTTCGCCTCGCAACGATTCCGACAGAGGGCGGGAACGGGCTCAACAACCACAAGGGCCTGGCCGTGGCATATCCGATTCTGATTCTCATCGTGGCGGTGGTGTTCTTTGCCGACTCCGGGCGTTCCACGGCGCTCGATAAAAAGGGAAACGTGACGGGAGTGTTCCTCGATTGGCCGAAGGTAAATAAGACTTTCAACGAATACCGATCCGAGACATACGCCGCCTCTCCATTTAAGTCGCTCAACGCTGCTGCCCGGGAAGCCGTGGTGTACGACCGCGTGGAGATGGGCTGGATAGCGCTCTGGTGCCTGTTCTTAGGCGGGCCAGCGTTCTTTTGGTATCTCGCCCGCTTTGATGGGGACAGCGATGCGGAAATCATCAAGAAAATGGTGCTGGAAGGAACCAAGCGCGAGCGTGAGCGGGTGCTGGAGAAGGAAAAGAACGTCAACCAGGTGGTCGCAGCGGGCCTAGCGGAAATGAGTGGACGGGTAGCAAAGCTTGAGCGGGAGCGCGCCGCGATCCTGAGCGAAAACCAGATTTTGAAGGCGAAGGTGGAGTTTTCTCCGGATGTGCCAAAGCCGCCTGAAACAGCGAAGACGGGCGGCGTGCTGGATAGCGATATTTTGTAGGCCACAAAAAGGCTGGTCGGCGTATTTCGTTTGAGTATCGCAGTCAGGAACCACACCATGTATTTCGATGACGGCAGTGCTCGATACCGCAGCAGCCAGCCCTTACCTGCGGCATCGCCCGGAGAATGGGCTTTTCTATCGGGTCGTTGAAACCTACTGGCCGATCTTCCTGCGGGAGCAGGAACGGGCGGGAAAAACGCTTCCGATTTTTATCCGAGACGAGTTTGCAAAGTTCTTAAAGTGCGGGGTGGCGGAGCATGGGTTTATCAGGACCTATTGCCATCAGTGCCAGCACTCTGGGATCGTGGCGTTTTCTTGCAAGAAGAGGGGCTTTTGCCCAAGCTGCACGGCGAGGCGCATGAATGATGAGGCGGCCCATCTCGTCGATCATGTGCTGCCGGACGATGTGCCGATGCGGCAGTGGGTGCTGTCGTTCCCGTACAAACTTCGCTTTTTGATGGCGTATGACTCGAAGCTCACCAGCAGGATTCTCTCCGTATTCGTCCGGGTCATTAATTCCGAGCGGAAGCGAAAAGCCAAGAAACATGGCATCTATGACGGGGTGCCCGGGTCGGTGACTTTTATCCAGAGATTTGGCTCGGCTTTGAACCTCAATGTTCATTTTCACGCGCTGTTTGCCGACGGGGTTTTTTATGAAAGCAAGGACGGCTATGCTTTTTACCGGCTGCCGCCGCCGAGCGAGAAGGAGCTTTATGCTTTGGCGGCGAAGATCCAGGGCAAGGTTCTAAAAATCATCGAGGAGCTGGGCCTCAATGATGATGATGGCCAGATGGAATTTGAGAATGCCCTGCCGGAAATGGCTGCCATGTCGATTCGCCAGAGGGCGGCTTACGGCGAGCGGGCCGGGAATAATCTTAAGCGCTACGGGATCAACAAGATCGAAGCGGATCCAGAGAGCAGCGATCCCTATTCGGCAAATGTCGAGGGATTCAGTTTAAATGCCAGGGTTTGGATTTGGGGCAAAGACAGAGAGAAGCTCGAGAAGCTGATCAGGTACATGGCCCGTGGGCCGGTCGCAACGGCCAGGCTGAGTGAGGGCAACAATACGCTTCTATACAAGATGAAGACTCCGTGGAAGGACGGGACAACGCATGTGAGCTTCTCGTACCTTGATTTCATCGCCAGGCTCGTGGCGCTGATACCGCCGCCGAGAATGAACATGGTCCGCTACCACGGGGCCTTTGCGCCGAATTTTAAGGATCGCCGCTTTATTGTGCCCAAGGCCAAGCCAAAGCCGCTCGCGGAGGGCTCGATCGCCGCCCAGGCCGCCGATTGCGCCCCATGCGTCGATCTGAATGGGCGCCGCGAGCGGATGCGGTGGGCCGACATGCTGAAGAGGACCTTTGCGGTCGACGTGACGGTCTGCCCCCACTGCCAGGGCCGGCTCGAGCAGATCGCCGTCATTAAGGATAGGGTGGTGGCGGCCGCCATTTTGAAGAGCCTGCGGGAGGAGAGCGTATTTCGGCCCTTGGAAATAGTGAGGGCGCGCGGGCCGCCCGAAGGTAGTGGCGCTCCTCCTGACGAGTTTGATCAACGCGAGTCGTGGTAGTTTCTAGCCGCCGACAGGGATTTCTATGCCCAAGTCGCTAGAATCACAGCAAAGCCGCATTTATTTTACCAGTAGATAGAGCCCAGCGGCGCGCGAGGGCCCCGTAAAAGGGGTCGGGAGCGGGATCGGGCCCGAATTAGCCCCCCGGCGGCTGTGGAACCGCTTTGAGGACCGGGCCAAAAACCCGCTTTATACGCCCTAGCCCTGGGAAGAGGCTTCATTTACTTCGCCGCGCAAAATACTCCGGATGGCGCAAAGCCCACGTATGAAACACTTCCTGACTGGCGTCCGCCAGCCGTTCTGCAAGCCACAATCACTCATGAACTAGGCCATGTTTTCGGAAATGCCGATGCCGAAGGTACTGTGATGCGATCTGATGTGGGAGCACTTTCCCTTGCCATTGATTTGCCAGGATGGAAAGAAAATGCCCAAGCAACCGTTGCAAGACTTGCAACTGCAATCGATTGGAATCGTCGCCTTGTAAATACCTTCGATGATGTTGGAAATATGAATCTGCAGTTTTCCGTCAGTGGCGATGGAGACCTTCGCGAAGTAAACAGGAAAATGTTTCACCAGCTCTTCGGGTTTAGTAATGAATTAGAATACAAACTTTCCATCACCGCCGATAGTTCGCAAAACGCATACGACTTCAAAATTAAGTATAGCAATAATTATGGAAATCATTCGGAGGTATCTGTCACCAAAATAGATGGCAACTTTGGTAAACTAGGGACCGAGTCTAGCAGCAGACAGTTCGTCCGCGTGCGTTTGTATCCTGGCTGCCAGATTCCCATGCGAAGCTCTCTAGAGAGTTTTTAGATAGAGCCC
>JAKFYM010000165.1 GCA_021730855.1 Bdellovibrionales bacterium | reverse complement strand
ATACGGTATTTTGCGCCATAGGGCCTGCTTTGCTTGGATTGGTTTTGTTCTTGGTCGAACTCTACTTCTCCTAGGAAATCAGGCCTTTTTCAATCACTCACTGCGAAATAAACCGGACAGCAGTGGTTCCGCGCACAATAAGTTCCGAAACTTTCAGCAATCGGGATAGTGGGCAGGGCAGCAAGCCGCGAGAGCATTGCTTGCGCTGCCAGAGCTCGAGCTCCGGATTCTCCCGTGCCCCGCACCCTTGCAGTGCGGCCCAAATCCGCCTAACCCGCGAGTACCCAGAGAGGGCGCTCCTCAGAGGCTCCGTTTAGAAAGTATCTCCACAGAGCAAAACCAGCTCTACCCAAGAGCCGCTAGTTCCTGCTCGATGCACGCCACGGAAGAGAGCGCCTTCACCCCCTCGGGAAACCGCCGCAGCACTTCCCGCCCTCCCACCTGCACGCTAAAGGTTGGCTTGGGCACGATCACGCTCTCGTAAAAAACCGAGCTCATATACCCAAAGACCGCCTTGGCAAAATAGAGGTATTCCTCCAGCTTGCCCGCACTCGCCACGTGGAGGTGGAGGCGCGGATGCCGGGCCAGTAGTTCGTCATACTTTCCGGCCTTTTCCGCGGGGTGCAGTTTCACCACGATCGGGCGCTCGGGAGCGCTCCGTTCACAAGCCTGGAGAAAGGATTCCAGCAAAGAAAATTCCGTATAGCCCAGGCCCAGGCCATTTTGCTCCACGATATAGTCCGTGACGTAGAGAAGGTATTCTCCCTTCTGCGTGCGCACGAAGGAGTCCGTGAGCGGGGGCGGGCAGGAATATTTTTTTTCTTTGATGTATTCCCAATAGGGATTGGCCCTCTGCACGAGCCGGCCTTGGATCTTGGCGCTCGCAGAAGTTTCCAAGATCTCCGGGGTCCAGATCTCGTCGGGCAGGTAGGGCTCGTCCACGAGCCTGCCCTCGCGCGTGAAACGAAGGTCGAGGTTATGGGGGCGATCAAGGATGGAAATAATTTTCCTCACTCCGGCCTCGCGTGCGTGGCGAATCATCTCGAGCTCAAATTTGGAGTGGATGCCGGAGAGGCCTGTGACCACGAGATCGGTGGGCAGAAAGCGCAATGCGCTTTCCGGACGTACGCATTGGGGCAAGTGCTCTGCGTAGACCGCCACGGCGGGGCCGCGCGGATAGGCCTCTACCTGGTAGCCCTCGCGCATCAGGAAGTGCGCCTGGGCCACGGTGGCGTTCGCGCCCCCGGCATCGTGCGCGAAGATCTTAGACGTGCCCGCGATTGTACTCACGGTTGCTTTCGTACTCGGCCTTGAGCTTGGCGTCGAACTGCGCGAGCTCGCCAAAGATGCCCACGGCCACGGCCCGGCGGTGTTTGTCGGATTTATTGCCATCGGCCCCGTGGAAGGTGTTCGTGTGGTGGAAGGCCACATCGCCCGGCTTGAGGTAGGGACGGAAAAGATCTTCGTCCCTAACTTCGAGCCCCTCGATGGCGCTGGAGAAAGCCTTCACGGTGCCCCGCTGGTGGGCAATGGTGCCCTGGTGGTGGGAGCCCTTCACATAGTGTAGGCCGCCATTCTCGCGGCTTTGCTCCTCGAGCACGATATAGGCCGTCACTGAAAATGGGGGCGTAAGGCAGCGGTAGAAATTGTCTTGGTGAAGCGGAGTGAGCGTGCCATGGCGCGGGCATTTGTCGTGCAAGCCCATGGCATTGAAATAGACCTCTTGGTTCAGGAGCGCGCGCGAGATCATGAGCAGGCGCGAATTGAACAGCTTGCGAAAGGGCGGGATATACATCTGGATATTTTGGAAATATTTCAGGTGGCGCGTGCCATCGGCCAGAGGCTCGTCCAGCACCGCATCTCCCTTTTCCGCGGCGGCACGGAAATCCTGGAACCCGACGATCGCCTCGCGGCATTCGGTGATCAGCGAGAGCGGCATGACCTGGCGGAAGATCACCACCCCATCGCGCTGAAAATCTGCAGCTTCCTGCGCGTAGAGAGACGGAGATTTCATTGTGGAAAAAGCTGGTTCCAAGTTCATAGATTCCTCACCTTCAAAAATCCGTTAGCTTCCGAAGCACCCCAGAAGAGTGGCCGCAACGACTCGTGCAGGGCAAGCTCCACGGCATTCGACATCCAGCTGGCCACTCCATTTCCGAGCACCAGCTTCAAACCTTGCTGGTGGGCCAAGGCAGCCTGGCGCAAAACATCCTGAATCCCGCCCTGTTTGAAAAGCTTGAGTTTGACGAACTCTACGCCCAGAGCGTGGGCCTTGACTATATCCGAGTCGTGAACGATTGGCTCATCTAGCATCAGTTTTATTTCCGGAAAAGCGGCCTTCAGCACCCCGTGCCCATCCCAGTCAGCCTTATCCAAGGGCTGCTCCACATAATCTATTTTGTCGCGGCCAGGGAAGGAGGAAAGGAACGCAAAGAGCTCCTTGGCCTGGGGCAGAGAAAGCGCCTGGTTGGCATCCAAGCGCAGCACCGCTTTTTTGCTGCCTAGGAGTTCCCAGATTTGCTCCAAGGCGCGGATGTTCTGCGCCACATCGGCATGGAGCTTGAGCTTCAACGATCCACCCTCGGCCGGAAGATTGGAAATTACTTTTTCGAGCTGGGCAGGGGAATGCTCCACGGAAACCGGCGCCACGAAACGAAAGCTCTGGAGACGAAAAGCCGGCAGGGGCCAGTCAAAAAGATCAATGGCCGTGAGCAAGGGCGAGGTGGCAAAGGGCCCCACGCTAGCTTGCGCCACAGACGCGCGCGCTTCCGCCAAATTTTTTCCCACAAGCTCGGTGCGTTGGGCCTGCAGGAATTCCCAGATACTTTCCTCGGTCTCGTCGGAATAGCCCGGCTGCGGCACCACTTCCGCCGCCTGGCTGCGGCCGTCTTCTAAAACAATCTCGGCCTGCAGCGACTCGAAGGAATGAAAAGTGGCGAACGACATCACGTAGGGACTTTTCAGCGGAAGGCTGACCTTTTTTAGGTCAATATTTTTTATTTTCGCGCTGTCCACGGCCAATCAGTCTGCCACCACGCGGGCGTCGGAGATGCGTTGCATTTTTTCAATGCGGCTTTCGATCATATGTTTGCGCTTCTGCAGCTTCTCGTCTTCCTGGTCCTTCACGGCACTCAGAATATAACCCACGGGATTGTATTTCAGGTGCTTCACGTTGGAAGAGTGGCTGAGCAGGCGGCCCACGGCCACGCGCTCCGACTGGCGCTGCGAATCCAGGAATTGCTTTTCCACCTCGGCATAATTCAGGGGATTGCCGTGCTGGAGGTAAATGATCATCGGCTTGGCCAGCACGGTGTGGTGGCGCAAGGTGGAGGTGAGCATGCGCAGGGGCATGTTGTCGTTGGCGCCGAGATCCTCGATCACCAAAGGCATCGAGAGCATATCGCT
>JAKFYM010000009.1 GCA_021730855.1 Bdellovibrionales bacterium | reverse complement strand
CACGGCAGCCTCCCATCTTGCCGATCGAGGAATCCCTTCGCGCATTTTCGACCGCCGCAAGAGTGCGGGCTGGAAGTTGCTCGTGGCCGGAGCTTCCGGGCTGAATGTGGCGCATACGGGCTCTCCCGACGAGATCGTGGCTCATTTTCCTGTTCGCCAGGCCGAGATGGCGGCTTGTTTGGCAACTTTCAGCCGAGAGCAATGGCTGGCGTTGCTCGAATCCTTGGGAGAAGAAGTGTACCTGGGCTCGAGCCGTCGCTATTTCCTGCGCAACGGCACGGCGGCCCAGCTCCTCCTCTCTTGGACTAAGCGCTTGAAGGAACAAGGCTGTGAATTTCTCTTCGAAGAGGAATTTGTGGACTTTCAGGTCAACGCCTCAGAGGTGGAGGCACAATTCCGTTCCGGTCGACGAGAAAAGGGCTCTGCCCTCCTGCTGGCGCTCGGTGGACCCAGTTGGGAGGCGGAACTCCCCGCCTGGCCCGCTACCTTTGCCGAAAAAGGCCTATGCCTCACGCCCTTCGCTCCCGCCAATGCTGGTTATGCGCTCGAGGCGCCGCCCGCATTTTTTCTCGCGGCCGAAGGCAAGCCGATCAAGGGGCTGGTGCTCAGCACCGCCAAGGGCAGAAAACAGGGCGAGCTGATGATCACTTCCTATGGGCTGGAAGGCACCCCAGTGTATTCGGTGGGTTGCCCGGGGCCGGCCCACTTAGATCTCAAGCCGGATGTGGACGAAGCCAAGCTGGTGGCTCGCCTAAGGGAGGGCAGGGGCACGGCTTGGCAAAAGATCGAAAATAACACCAAACTCTCGCCGGGCGCGCTCCTGCTTCTGCGCCATCTCGCTCCGGCCGACGCCTGGGAGAGCCCTGAGTCCAGCGCCCGCCTGCTCAAGCATTTTCCTATCCACCTCCAGGCGCCGCGCGCGCTCACGGAGTCTATTTCCGCCAGCGGAGGGCTCGCTTGGGAGGAGCTTAGCGGAGATCTGGAGCTCAAAAAATTCCCCCGCGTTTTCTGTGCCGGGGAGATGGTGGACTGGGACGCCCCGACCGGCGGATTCCTCCTGCAGGCCTGCGCTTCGATGGGATTTGTGGCGGCTGTGGGCATGGCCAGATATTTCCCCAACTCATAGAAAACCCCTTTACTTTTTTGCAGTGCGAACTTAATTATGAGAGCGATTCTCAAAATCACAACTCATTTCATTCTTGGAGGTCGTCTGTGAACTGCTTCTTATTTTTACTTGCCTTGCTGAGCCAGCCTGCTTTTGCCGCCCTTACCATTTACACCGATCGCCCCACGGCTCGAGTGCAGTTCGTGGCCGATCGTTTCACCGCCCAAACGGGCGAGACCGTGGATATCGTGGAGCTTGGGTATGACAGCCTTCTGCAGAAGCTAGAACTAGAAGGAAAAGAGTCCATAGCCGACGTGATTTACGTGAAAGACATGGTCTATCTTGCGGAACTAGCCAATAAGGGTTTGCTGCAGCCATTGGAATCGGCCTTTGTCAAAGGGGCGGTTAGCGCGCAGATGCGTGATCCGAATGGTTTGTGGACAGCTATTACCATGCGCGCGCGCACCATGGTGTATTCCGCCGATACCAGTCGTATCGACCCGCTCGAACTCTCTACTTATGCCGATCTAGCGAAACCCAAATGGGCGGGGCGCCTTTGTTTACGCACTTCGAAGGGCAGTTATAACCAAGCGCTCGTGGGCTCGCTCATTGCCAATACGATCTATGACGACGCCAAGGCGGTGGTCGAGGGGTGGGTGAAAAACATGGCTGTAGAGCCCAGGGCGAACGACATCCAGGTGATCGAAGCCATCGCTAATGGCGAGTGCGATGTGGGCATCGTGAACAATTATTACCTAGGGCAAGTGCTCGCCGGAAAACCGAACACTCCGGTGAAAATATTCTATGCCAATCAGAATGAAAATGGTGTGCACGTGAATGGAACTGGCGCCGGGATTGCCCTCACTTCCAAACAAGCGGATCTGGCTACCCAATTTATCGAGCTGATGCTGGACGCCGAAGTACAAAAATTCCTTTCGGACAATTCGTATGAGTTTCCGGCAAGGCAGGATGTGAGCGGCAATGAGCTCATCGAGTCTTGGGGAGACTTTCGTATCGACACTCGCTCCTGGTCGGAGAGTGGTGGAAACGCAGATCTTGCGAAAAAAATATTCTTGGAAACTGGTTATCTATAAATGTGGGCTCTTCTGCCATCTTGTAAGGAACGCTCATGAAAAATTTTCCGGTGATTTCACTCTTTGTTTTGGCCGCTATTTTGCTCTCTTGCGGCGACTTTGGCAGTTCTTCCTCTCTGACCCAGTTTGTTCCCATCGAAGGGGGATCTGGGCAGGGGCAGAAAAATCCTTTTCCCTCTGGCTATGAAAATCCTAATGACGGGCCTTTCTCGGAAGAGATGATGCTCGTCAATATCGGGGTGAATGTGATCGCGAGGGGCGTAAAAAACTATCGCGTGCAAACCGATATCCTGGAAAGCCAAATCACGGATTATTGTGAGGCTATCGGAGGCGCGGAAGAAGCCTTGGCCGAGGATCGTGCGCGAACCCAGTGGAAGGAAACGATGCTGGCTTATCACTATATTGATTCCTTTCCCGTGGGGCCGGTTTTCGCCAACAATCGATTCATCGCCGACTATACCTATGGCTGGCCCGGCTTTGATGGCTGCGGCATTGATCGTGCCGTGATTGCTCTAGCGACGAGGGGAGAGACGGGCCGTTTGTTTCATCCGGCCCGAGGCCTGGGGGCGGTAGAATATCTATTGTTCGAACCCAATTTGCAGCCGGTCTGCAATGCCACTCGCTATCCAGAAACGGTGGAGTGGGCCAATAAGCCTGTGGTGGTGAAAAAGCTGGAGCGTTGCCGCTTCGCCAGAGAATTGCTCAAAGACATTTCGGAAAAAGCCAGCCTGCTCGATCAGGCGTGGGATCCCGAAGAGGAAAATTATTCCAAAGCCCTCATCGATGGCTCTTCCTACCGAAGCCTGAAAGAAGCCACTAACGCCATTTCAGACGGCCTCTTTCAGCTCGAGCTGTCGAAAGACATTCGTCTTGGCTTGCCCCTAGGGCTTCATAAGGATTGTACGAATCCTGCCGGGAAATGCCTTAATTTAGCAGAGCATGCCCTTTCCGGCATTGCGATGGACGCGATGCGGGCGCGGTTAGACGGATTTCGAGCCGCCTTTTTTGGCAGTGCTTTTTCCAGCGTAAAAGCATTTGGCTTCGACGACCTTCTGGCCCAGGCGGGTCACGAGGATTTGGTAACCCAAATCCGCAACGATCTCACAAGGGCGCAGACTTCGGTGCGCACCCTCCAGGCCAAAAGCCTTCAGGAGGAAATCGTCGCCATGGATGCCGCTCAATGCAAGCAGAGCACGATTGACAATCGCAGCGTGCCTGTTCTGTC
>JAKFYM010000103.1 GCA_021730855.1 Bdellovibrionales bacterium | reverse complement strand
TCCTGCTCTCCGACCCCACCTCCGAAGGCATTGAGGCGCGGGGCCGCTATGGGCTCACTGAGGAATGGAACCTCGGCACCTCCGTGGGCTTCGGCAGCAAAGCCAAACGCTTCCGCCTCGGCGCCGAAGCCACCTACAATTTGCTTCCCGATTGGGAAGGGCAGTTCGGTCTCTCCTTCGTTGGCGGCCTCACCTACCAACGCCGTGAAGACGGGGGCGGCATGATCGTGCGCGTGGCTCCCCTGATGCACAAGCGCCTCACCGGCTGGAATGGGCTTCCCGTCACCGTCTATGGCGGCATCCCTCTCTATGTCGAGACGCGAGATGGCCGCTACACCACGGGCTCCCAGTTCATCGTCGGCGGGCTTTTCGATGTGAGCGACGACTCCCGCTACTACCTTACCGGCGAAGCGGGCGTGCGTATCGCTAAGGCTGAGAGCTATGTGCTCTTCGGGGGCGGCATTCGCGTGGGCGAGATTAGCTTCAACCGCCGCTCTTCAGCCGAGAAGAAAGCGCAAAAAGTCTATCGCGATGAAGACTTTGAATAAGGCGCCGGTCCCGCTCGAAAAACTTTCGAAGAAAATCTGCCGCTCCCTGAAGGGGATTTTTTCCGATATCGACGACACCCTCACCCACCACGGCAAGCTCAACGAGAGCTCCTACCGCGCACTCTGGAGCCTGCAGCGCGCCGGTCTACGCGTCATTCCCGTCACCGGCCGCCCCGCCGGCTGGGTGGACCACCTCGCCCGCATGTGGCCCGTCGACGCCGTGATCGGCGAGAACGGCGCCTTTTATTTCTACCTCGATCCCTCTCAAGGCCGCGACGGCAAACTCCTCCAGCATTTTGTGCAACCCAAAGCCGAGCGCGCCAAGAACCGGGAAAAGCTCTGGGAAGTCTTCCACCACCTCGCCAAAGAAATGCCGGGCCTCCAAGTGGCCAGCGACCAAGGCTACCGCGAGATCGACCTCGCTGTGGATTTCTGCGAAGATGTGCCCCGCCGCTCCGAGGCCGAGGTGGACCAGATCGTGGCCGCCTTCGCCAGGGCCGGCGCCCAAGCCAAGATCAGCTCCATCCACGTGAACGCCTGGTTCGGCAGCCACGACAAATATTCCTGCTGCAAACTGCTGCTGAAAAATCTCTATAACGAAGACTTCGCAGCGGAGCGCGAGCGCTACCTTTATTTTGGCGATTCCCCCAACGACGAGCCCCTCTTCCGCGAATTCCCCTTTACCGTGGGCGTGGCCAACGTGAAGCACTTCCTTCCGCGCATGCGGCACCAGCCCACCTTCATCACCCGCAAAGAAGGGGGCGATGGCTTCGCCGAAGCCGTGCGCTGGATCCTCAAGCAGCGCGGCGCTTAATTTACCGCGGCGCCGATCCGGTCCCAGCGGATTTTCCCCGTCACCGGATCGCGCGAGAAGTAAACAAAAGCCATTCTAGCCAAGAGCTCCTTGCGCTTCACGAATCCCCAGACGCGGCTATCGCTCGAGCGGTCGCGATTGTCTCCAACCATAAAATAACTGTCGGCCGGAACGGTCACGGGCGCAAAATTCGCCGCCCCTCCCAGCTTGGACCGGCGAAGGGCATGGGGATTCCCCGGGAACTCTTCCTGATAGACGGTGAAATAGTCCCCATCCGGAACTGGATTCGTCTGCTCGATCTTCTGGGCGTTCACGTAGAGCACCCCGTCCCTCATTTCCACCACGTCCCCTGGCATCCCCACCAAGCGCTTCACGTACTTGATCGAAGGGTCCCGCGGGTAATCAAAGACCACGATCTCTCCCGCCTTGGGCTCTTTGCGCCAAAAAGCCCAGCCATCGGCCACAAGCCGGTCGCCCACAAGCAGGGTGGGCACCATGGACTCGCTCGGGATCTCGTAGCTCTGGAAACGCGTGGGCATGAGGAAACCGTAACCATCCGGCAGGCCGTAGAGCACGACGATAAAAAGCAAATATGCCCACCAGCGCTGGAACGGGCGGAGCTGCACTTCGCCGAGGCGCTTCGCCTCAACATAGGCGTGGATGGCGAACACGATGTCGATCACAAAGCCAATGCCAATCGCGATCGCCAGCATCTTCAGGGTGCCAAAGAGGTAGATATTCATCACCAAGGCCAGCATCACTGAGAGCACAAAGGCGATGGCCGGGATGCGGAGGTTGCCGTTATAGAGCTGGCCCAGACCCGGGCAGACGAGGCTGAAGAGAAAAGCTAACCAGGGTTTACGTTTTTTCATGGGACCTCGCTTTGATTTCTTGCACGAAGGATTCTAACTCAGGGGGCAGCTCGCTCTGGAAGTCGAGGCGCTTGCCCGAAATCGGGTGACGAAAGCCCAGACGATGCGCATGCAGCGCATGCCGCGAGAGCGTGAGGCCGGGCATCACTTCCATGGGCGCAGGCGCCTGCAGGCTGCGCAGGAAGAATTGGTCGTCGGTGCCGTAGAGCTTATCGCCTGCGATCGGGTGCCCCAGATGATGGAGGTGCACGCGGATCTGGTGCTGCCGCCCGGAATGCGGCTTGCACAGCAAAATGGTGTGGCCCCTCAGCCGCTCGACGACAGAAAAGCCCGTGCGCGCCGGCAAGATCTGGGATTTGGGCACGTAGAGGGGCTCGCCCTCGGCCCCCATCTCCACCACTCCCATCTTGAGCTTGATCTCGGAATGCGGGTCGCGCGCGAGCGGGATGTCCACCTCGAAATCCTCCCGCTGCGCCAGCTCACCCTTCACGATGGCGAGGTAGGTTTTCTCGGTCTCCCGCTTTTCAAATTGCGTCACCAGCCCCGCCGCCGCCTCCTTGGTCTTGGCGATCACGAGCAGGCCGCTCGTTTCGCGATCGATGCGGTGGACTAAATAAAATTCCTTTTTCTGGTCCACCTCATTGCCGTTCTCCACGCGCAGCTGCGTGAGCAGGGTGTGGAAAAAATAACGGCCCGTCGGGTGCACCGGAAGATTTCCGGGCTTGTCGACCACGAGGATGGCTTCGTCCTCATAGAGAATTTTGTAAGAGAAATCCACTTCGGGCTCCGGCCCCTTGGTGCTCAGCACGTGGATGCGGTCGCTCACGCGCAGCACCTGCCCGGGCTTGGAGATTCTTTCGTTGAGCTTCACGGCCCCGTCTTTGATGCTTTTCTGCAAATATTCGCGGGAAAGGCGGCGGTATTTTTCTTTCAGAAAGAGATCCAGGCGCATGCCGGCCTCGCCCGGCTCGACAGTCCAGGTGACAAGGTAGGAGGCAGCGGTGGTTTCGTGCGCGCGAGCCATGGGAAGGGCTTTTTGTACTATGCCGCCGAGGCTAGAACAAGAATACTTTAGGCAAACCACCGAAAACATTGGGGAATTCTAGCTTCTGCCAGGGCGCTTCCGCTTAGAGACTATTTCTCGAAGCCCTTGAAAAGGGCTTCGAGAAATAGTCTCTAAGCGGAAGCGCCCT
>JAKFYM010000222.1 GCA_021730855.1 Bdellovibrionales bacterium | reverse complement strand
GCGCGCCTATGACCTGGCCTCCATCTTGCGCGATTCTTATTATCAGCTCTCGGAGGAGCGCGTGTACTCGCTAGTGGACTATTATGTGGAGAAATGCGGAGAGAAAATGGATCGCCAGCACTTTATCCGCACATTTGATCTGATGAGCGTGCAGCGGAACTTTAAGGCCATCGGCAGCTTCACTTCGTTTTTCGGCAAGCGGGGCGATGCCATGTACATTCGTTTCGTGGGCAATACGTTTGAGAATATTCGCCGGAATCTGGCGAAATTCCCTGAGTACCAGCCCCTCAGCAAGCTGCTTTTCCACTATTATTATTTTTGAGCGGGATGAAAATGCGCGCACTCGTGATGGCAGCTGGTTTAGGCACAAGGCTTCGGCCGCTAACTGACAATCTACCCAAACCCCTAGTGCTCGTGCAGGGCGTGCCCATGGTCGAGTATGTGCTCACCCATTTGGAAAAAAATGGCGTGACCGAGGCTTTGATAAATATTCATTATTTGCCAGAAAAGATGCGCGCTTTTGCGCGCGAATGGAATGGAGCCGGGCGCCTGCCGCGGCTCGAGCTGCAGGATGAGTCGCAGGAGATTCTTGGGTCGGGCGGAGCTGTGGCAAAAGCGGCTCCCTGGCTTTTTGCTCAGCAGAGCGCCGCCCTGGTTTGCAACGCCGATGTGATCGCCAGCCCGGATGTGCGCGCCCTTCTGCTTGCGCACCAACGCCTAGAGAAAGACGCAGGGGTGCTGGCCACCCTCGCGGTGATGACCCACCCAGAAGCGGGGCGGAAGTACACCGGCTTGCGCGTTCAAAAGGAGCGCGTGACTGCTTTTGAGAGCAAGGGCATTGGTGGGCTGCATTTTCCTGGTTTTTATATTGTGAGCAAAGCGGCCATGGCGCGCCTGCCCCCTGCGGGGGAGAGTTTTTCCGTGATGGATGCCCTATGGAAGCCGCTCGCGCAGGAGGGGCTTTTGGGCGCTTGGACATACGCCGGATCTTATTTAGATTTAGGCACCCCCGAGGATCTCTCGAACGCAGAGATTTTTTTAGGGGGCGGTGAGCGCTAGGGCATTTGCCACGGCGGTGGCCGGGGCCCCCGAGCGCAAGAACCAGGTTTCACCCTCTTGCACGAGGCTATAGGTGAGGTCCTCACTGGATCGGTGTTTCTTGTCTAAAGAAATAATATTTATAATAGGAAATCCTTTGCCCAAGGGCGGGCGGCGCTGAAGGGATCCCTGGTGAAGGCGATGCAGTTCTCGTTTTGCGAGCTGGGTCAGAAGTTCGGCTCTTCCATTCTCCCGGCCCAGCGAGGCCGGGCTGCGTCCCGTCTGCGGCTTTAGCCCATAGAGGCGTCCGCCCACATTTAGCCAGGCTTGGATTTTTTCGTTGGCGCGCAGCGAAGGATAGAGATCAAGTGTCTTTAGCAGAATGGCGCTGGCATCTCCGGCGGTTACCAAGGTGAAGGGCGAGCCAAGCTGGGAGAATAAAAAATGTTTCAGCTCTTCGGCCTGGTCTTCCACATGCTCGAAGGCCGTGAGTTGTAGAATGTCCACTTGGTAGCCTAGGTTTTCGAGGGTCTTTCGTTCCGCCGCATAGGGAGTGGTGTCCTGGCCGCTCGAGCTGTGCAGGAGCTTCCGGTAGGGATCGAGAATCCAGATGAGTCGCCCTTTTCCTTTGCTGGGAGCTTTGTTGAGCTCCTGCATGGAAAAAGTCTCCCGTAGGAAAGTTTCCTGCACTTCGCGGCCGAACCATTCCCGAATCACGCTCCATTCGAGGGCGCTAAACTGCCGGGCATTAGGAAATTTTGTTTTTATCAGCGCCACGGCCTGGGCTTCCTCGGCGGTAGGGATGGCGGGTGGTTTTTTGGAGGCAAGTAGAGCCTGCGCGATGCTTGCGCTCCAGCCAGGCGCCGGGGAATCGCGACGGAGTTCGGCAGCATAGGCCGCCTGGGCTTTGGCGCGCCGAGCTTGCAGGAGCGGCGCCCGCTCGGATTTGTCCTCTATTTGAAAGGGCAGTAGTTGGAGCTCTTCTTCTAGCTGGCGGGCCTCAATGTAAAAGGGGAAGGCATCCAAAAGTGCAGCATCGGCCGGACCGCCGACCGCGAGCAATAGGAAAAGAAAAAGGACCTGCCTCATACGAGACATATCGGTGCCTTTTCCCAGGCATTTGAGGAAAAGATAGGGAACTAGGGGGGGCTATTTTTGGTTGGCGGGTAGGCGTTTTACCTGTTTGGCCTGCGTACGACGTTTTACCGCAAGCTCATGAGAATTGCGGGCCACACGTTGGCTAAAACCGAGGGTGCGGGAAGGTAGATCTTTATTGTTTTCTAGGCTGGCGATCCGCCTTGCGAGTTGGTGCGCTCGGGAGAAGTCCTCGGGAGAGGCCGTATGGGCGGAAGCAAGAGCGGGGACAAATGTGATTGCCAAGATTAGGATTGTGGCGCGATGCATTATAAACCTTCCTCTCTTTAGTTTCCCACGGCTAGGGGCTTTGACGCAAGTTATGGGGCTTGTTATAGAGCAGACTATGGAAGAGTGCAAAGGTCAGTCTTGGTTGCGTGAGCAGTTTGCGCACCGCTTGCCTTATTTGGAGGGCCGAGAGCGGATTATTCGAGCGCTAAGATCGGTTTTTGCCACCGAAGGTTTTCATGAAGTGCAGACCCCCGCCCTGCAAGTTTCGCCAGGCCTAGAGCCTCACCTGCAAGCGTTTCGCACCGAGCTTGTGGACCCCGTGGGAAAAACCACGCTTTCTTGTTACCTCCACACCTCTCCCGAGTTTGCGATGAAAAAACTCCTGGTGGCGGGTATGGAGAAAATCTACCAAATAGCCCCCGTTTACCGGAACCAGGAGCGTTCCTCCACTCACCATCCCGAATTCACCATGCTGGAGTGGTACCGTGTGGGGGAGAGCTACACCCAACTGATGGAAGACTGCGAACTTCTCCTGCGTGCGTGTAAGGCCGCTGCGCTTGAGCCTGCAGGCTTTACCTGGCAGGGGGTGAGCGCGGATCCGGACCTTCCTTTTGAGCGATTGACGGTGCAGGAGGCCTTTCTGCGCTACGCGGAAACGGATCTTTTGGCCACCATCGACGATCCCTTAAAGCCTTCCGATAACAAGCTGCGCCAAGCCTGTGCGCGCATTGGAATTTCCACGGCGGCTGATGATAGCTGGGAGGATCTCTTCTTCCGCATCTTTCTCACCAAAATTGAACCTAAGCTGGGAGTGGGTCGCCCCACTTTTTTGTATGACTATCCTATCTCCATGGCCGCCCTTTCACGACCCAAGGCGGAGGCCTCGCACCTGGCAGAGCGTTTTGAGCTCTATGTCTGCGGGCTCGAGCTAGCGAACGCTTTTGGCGAGCTCACCGACGCAAGAACTCAACGATCCCGCTTCGAGGCCGACATGGCCAAAAAACAGAAATTGTATGGAGAGCGCTAC
>JAKFYM010000169.1 GCA_021730855.1 Bdellovibrionales bacterium | reverse complement strand
CACCCGCCCACGCATCCTTTTCCTCACGGCCCGCGATAAAATTTCCGACAAACTCATGGGATTTTCGGTGGGCGCAGACGACTACCTCGTCAAACCCTTCGACCCGCTCGAGCTAAAAGCCCGCGTGCGCGTCATGCTGCGGAATCATCAGGAGTCCACTGAATCGGCGCATAACTATACGGTGGGAAACCTGCGCCTCTGCCTTCCAGCCCTCAAGGCCGAGCTCCTGATCGGGGCCGAAACCCGTCCGATCGAGCTCACGCCCAGCGAGTTCAAGCTCCTCTATTCTCTGGCCAAACAAGAGGGCCAAATTTTTTCTCGCGACCAGCTGCTAGACAATCTCTCCGAGGGCAAGACCCACGTGCTCGACCGCACGATTGACTCTCACCTATCGCGAACCCGAAAAAAACTTTCCGACTGCACGCATAACGTGGAGTCGATCTACGGAGTGGGCTACCGCTTCGTGAAGGTCGCCGCGTAAAACCAGGAGGCACCTATGAAAAGAATTCTCGTTGTCGAAGATGATCATAGTAGTGAAAAAGTCTTAAGGCATATTGTCCGCTCCGTGGATGAGAATGCCCTCGTGGAATGGGTAGATAATGCCGAAAAGGCTACCTTGCTCCTCGCGCAAGAAAATTCTGCGGGACGCAGGTATGATCTCATCCTCTCCGACATCTATTTGGCGGGAAATTCCACCGGCCTCGATATGTGGGGCCTTAGGGAAGAATTTTTCCCCTTCACTCCGGTGGTGCTCACCTCGAGCATCAGCCGCAATAAGCTTCTCTCGATCATCGGCCTGGAAACAAGGCCGCCGCCATTTCTGCAAAAACCCGTTCCCCTTGCGGAATGGGAAAGCGTGCTGCGCACCTATTTGTAAGCTTCCTAAATGAAGGGGGAATATGAAAATAGATCTGGTCCATTCGGCAATGAACTTGCCTATCTGGCTAGCTGCCACCGCAGTGATGGCCACGATCGGATTTTTTTTCTATATGCGCGCTCGTGCGCGCCGTAAAGCGTCCCAACAAAAGCTACAAAGATCCAAAATCGATCTAGAGGAAAAACTCAACGTCTCCCAGGTGAAGTATGAGTCCCTGGTCAATACCATCGACGGCATTGTGTGGGAGGCCAATATCGGTAGTCCCGGATTCGTCTTCGTGAGTCCGCAGGCGGAAAAAATCATCGGCTATCCCTGCAACCGCTGGATCTACGAGCCAAGGTTCTGGCAAAGCATCCTGCATCCGGAGGATTTAGCCCGGATCACCGGCGATCGCTACCTATCCCCAGACCAAAAGCGCGACACACGCCTAGAATACCGCATCCTCACTGCCGACGGCCGCACCCTATGGATGAGTGACCATATCAAGATCATCGAAGAGGTGGGCCAGGTGAAAAAAATGCGGGGTGTGATGATCGATATCTCCGATCGCAAACGGGCCGAAGCAGAGCTGGCCACGGCACAAAATAAGGCATTGGAAGCCGCCAGGGTGAAATCCGATTTCCTCGCGAATATGAGTCACGAAATTCGCACTCCGCTAAACGCAATTGTGGGGATGTCGTCTCTGGCTTTGGAATATGAGATGAGCGAAGACGTAAAGGACTGCATGACCACGGTGAAAACCGCGGCCGACTCCCTGCTCATGCTCATCAACGACATCCTGGATTTTTCCAAGATCGAAGCGGGAAAAATTGAGCTGGAGAATTCCGATTTTCGCTTAAAATCTCTCTGCCGCAATGCCATCGACGTGATCGACCCTCTGGCCCGGCAAAAGGGAGTGCACCTCTCCTTTCATTTGCATGCCAATATCCCTGAATTCATCCGCGGCGACTCTGGGCGCATCCTCCAGGTGCTGATGAATATGCTCAGCAATGCGGTAAAATTCACCGGCCATGGCGGTTACGTACGGCTGTCGATCGAGAGAACGAAGGGCGGAAAAAATCTGCGCTTCTCGGTGGCAGACAATGGCGTGGGGATTTCCGAAGAAGCCATCGCCAAGCTCTTTCAACCGTTCACGCAGGCAGACACCACAATGTCGCGAAAATATGGAGGTACCGGCCTGGGCCTTTCCATCTGCAAACGCCTCGTGCACCTGATGGAAGGGAAAATTGGCGTGGACAGCAAACCGAGCTGCGGCTCTACCTTCTGGTTCGAGCTAACTATCCAGGAATGTGAACAAGAAAATCTATCGCTGCCCGAGGAAGAAGATCCTCCCCTCGAGGAAGAAAAAATCGATGCGCGGGTGCTGGTCGTGGACGACAATCCGGCCAATCTCAAACTCATGAAAATCTTTCTCAGCCGCCTTGGCTTCAAGCCCGAGCTCGTGGCCAATGGCAATGAAGCCATCACGGCCTATCGATCCGGGGCCTTCAACCTAATCTTGATGGACTGCCAGATGCCGGAGCTGGATGGCTATGACGCCACCAAAGTTATCCGCAGTATCGAAGCGGAGAGCGGCCAGGAGCGGATTCCGATCCTGGCCCTCACCGCCCATGCCATGAGCGGCGACAAGGAAAAATGCCTAGCCGCCGGAATGGATGATTATCTTTCCAAGCCCATCAGCATCCGCGACCTGCGCCTCGCTTTACGCAAGTGGCTTGCCAAAGAAAGAAAAAACAAAATGAACGTCAACACCCGACAGCGTTTTCCTGATTGCGATATCGACTTCGACTACCTTCGCGGCCTGGAAGACCTGAATATCGAAGGGCAGCCCGATCTGGCCAGTGAACTGATCGAGTTCTTTTTGCAGAATGCCCCTCAGAAGATCGCCACGATCGAGGCCGCGATGACTAGCGACAACCTAGTCACCATCCAGCGCGAGGCGCACTCGCTCAAATCCACCTGTCACAATGTGGGTGCCCGCCGCTTGGCCATGCTTTGCGCCCAAATCGAGGAGAGCGAAAAACTCGATGCGGCCCGAGGGCCTCTCCAAGACCTCCAACAGAATTTCTTGCGCATAGCTGAGCTGCTGAAAAATTACCGGCAGGAACGAAAAGCTAGCTAAGAGGGGAAGAAGATGAAAAATCCTATCACTTGGTGGAAGGATCTTTCGGTATCCAAAAAGCTCTACGGCGTGGTGGGCGTGATGGCCATTTTGATCGCCACGGAGCTCTTCACGCTCATTTTTGCGATGAACATCCTGTCCTCCGTGCGAGCATTTGTGGGCGGCGAAGGCCTTTGGTCTAAGGCGCAAAAGAATGCCCTCTTCGAGCTGCAAAAGTATATTTCCTCCCACGACGAGAGCGACTACCTAGCTTTTCGCGAGAACCTCAAGGTGAACCTTGGCGACCGTAAAGCACGCCTCGAAATGGCGAAGCCCAATATGGACATCGCCATCGTGACCCAAGGTTTCATCGAAGGGAAAAACCATCCCAGCGACATTCCCTCGATGATCCGCCTCATGCGCCACTTTCATCGGGTGAGCTATATTGGGGAAGCTATTCAG
>JAKFYM010000348.1 GCA_021730855.1 Bdellovibrionales bacterium | reverse complement strand
AAAAGCACTGCGGGAGCCGTGAGGTTACGCTCTGGACCTCGCCAGGTGATCGAACCCTCTCCCGAAGCGGCCGTACGTGTTTCCATCTGCTTCTGCAAAAGAGCAAAAGACTCGCGGCTATTGGATTGTAAAGAAGTGCTAGCGCAACTAACGCTGAGAAGAAGGGCGGCGGCCTTCGCGAATTTGGTAGACAGGCCGACGATCGGTTTCCGCCAGAACCTGCTGCACATTGTTTTTCTTGGTTTCCACACGGGCCACAAACTCCTCATCGCCCCCCAAGCTAAGCGCGCGCTCATACATCGCCAGCGCCTTTCTTGTGAGCTTCAAGGCAGCATAGACATCCCCAAGATGTTCCGCAATCACCGCCTCTTCCGGCTTAATTCTTGTGGCTTGCTCAAGGGCGCGCGCTGCCAGTTGGTGCTTGGCCTGACGATAAAGCAGCCACCCATAACTGTCGAGGACAAAGGCATCATCCGGCTTGAGCGCCAAGGCGCGCTCGATATGCTTGGCGGCGGTGACGATGTCGTTTCCTTGCTCCAGCAAGGTGTAGCCCACAAAGTTCAGGGCATTGGCATTGTCGGGATTGATTTTGAGCAGGCGCTCCATGGTCTCGAGCCCCTTCTGTTTCTCGCCCACGCGGTCATACAGAAAGCCAAGGTAGTAAAGGATGTTCTCGTCCGCAGGAAAAAGTTTCTCCCCCCGCTCCAAAGACAATCGGGCATCTTCGGTCTTGGCCTGGTCCTCATAGAGCGCAGCCAAAACAGGATAGAAGGCAACCACATCCGGACGCTTGCGTAGGGCTTCCAGCAAAAATGCTTCCGCCTCGTCATAGCGTTTGGCCTGGCGATACAAATAGGCCACGCGGCTCACCATTTGTTCGTATTTGGCATAGTCGGGGCTAATCTTTTTGTAAAAGCTGATGGCGGCCTCAAAGTTCTCCGCATCGGCCTCGAGTTCGCCCAGGTAAAAAACGATTTCGCTGGAGGTGGGATAGCGATGATAAAGATCGGTCAGCAAAAACCGAGCTTTGTCTAGCCACTTGAGCTGCCAGTAGACAAGCGCCAAGCGCAGCTTCATGTTTTCGTTAGAAGGATCTTCCTCCACAAGGGTCTCGAGATAGACGATCGCTCCCTTATAGTCGTTCTTCTCTAAATAAATTTCAGCGAGACGCTCGGCCAGATCACTGCTCTGGCTTTCACGGAAAGCCGCACGAAGTGTTTCGTTTGCCTTGGATTCCTCTTTGCGAGCTAGATAGATGTCGGCCAAGCTTAGAGCGGCTTTGGGAAATCCCGGGCGATACTGCAGGGCTGATTGCAAAGCACGCATGGCGGCATCTTTATTTCCGGCCTGCTCCTGAATCTTGGCCAGATAGTAATAAGCCACGGAGCGATCAATATTGCTCTCCGAACTATCTTTGAGCTTCACCAGCTTTTCTAGATAGTCGGAACCTTCTTTGAACTTCCCCAACTCCGCGAGTGTCACGCCAACATACAAAAGCGCATCACGATTAGTAGCATCGACTTTTAGTGCGCGGCGATAGGTGGCCACGGCGCCTTCATATTCTTTTGCCGCCACCTGAATGCCAGCGAGCAGGAGATAACTGTCGAGGTATTTCGGGTCGATCGCGATGGCCTCTTCGCAAAGAGTCTTGGCTTCCACGAATTCATTGATTTTGACGAGCTCAGCGGCGAGACGAGCCCGCACCAAGGCCGATTTTGGGTCATGCACGAGGGTGGCACGAAAGGATTCGATCGCATGCGGAGGATCATTGTCGAGCGAGTAGGCCTGGCCCATCGAGAAATGGAATACCGCGGCGTCGGCCTCGGAGAGGGGCAACTCGACGATTTTCTGCGAATAAATAGCTTCTGTTTTTCCGGTCGGCGCGCTAAGCGGAGCAGCATTCTCGTCGCTAAAATGCTGCAGGCGAACCACTTGCCCACGTGGAGGCGACGTGCCGGCGCAGGCCGAAAAAAGCAGCAAGCAGGACGTCGTAATGGCGACGAGGTTTCTCATAAAAGCTCATCGGGCGCCCTGCCTGCTCTCTTTACAGGTAGTGGAAATATTCCTGCTTTTTTGAGGAGTTTGCAGTCGACGACCCGCGCAAATAACTAACTAAATTGGTTTTATATTGACGAAAAAAGTAATTTTTACCCGTTTTTGGGTCATTTTTTAGTTTTTTGGCCTCCCGCAAACTTCCTCCTTGTCAGCTTTGGATCGGCACATTATCTACACTCGCTCGGGACGCTATTAGGATGACGCAACCGAGAAAGATTCTCTTGACAGTAATTCGACGCAGTTGGTAGTTGGCTAAGTAACGCTTAACAACGACTGCATAACGCAGCGAACGGATAGCTGGTTTCTCGACGGAAAAAGTGGGCCTTTGATGACCCCAAGCGACGAGAAAAGAGCTAGACACAAGCTGCCAAAAAGAGGTGGGGATACATATGACCGACGTAAAAATAATCAAGCGCTACCAAAATCGTAAACTCTACGACACACACCAAAGCTGTTACGTGACGCTGGAAGAAATCTCCCAGATGATCAAAAGCGGCGATGATCTACGCGTGATCGACAACAAAACCAAGAACGACATCACCCAAGCGACCCTGACTCAGCTCCTTTATGAAACTGAGCGCAAAACCTCGCAGCCGGTACCGGTAGAACTTTTGAAAGAAATCATCCGCAAGGGGGACGGCTCTTTTTCTGGCTACATTCGTGGCAACCTCAAGGGCGAAATTTCGCGCTTTGATACCGACACCAGCCCCAGCCGTGCGGTAGCTAGCGAACTCGCTGAAGCCATCACGCAGTAATTTATTTAGCCGAGCCATCCTCTCGTGGTATCCTGGAGAAGTGAAATCCAGAATCATCATAGCAGGATTGCTCGGTTTTTTCTTTTCAGCTCCGCTCGCGCAAGCGGAGCCAGGCGACCACGCGGCCGGCCTCATGGTCGGCCAGACCTGGCCTAGCGGGGAAATCGGCCAAGATGTCGATGGCAACGTGGCCCCGGGCATTTTCTACGAATACACCGCTAGCGATGTTTTTTCCCTGTATGCGAGTGCCGTAAACTCTTCTCATAGCGACGGCCACTTGAAGCTCTTCTCTACGAACGTGGGCATGAAAGCCCAGCTCTTTTACCTAGACAAGCTTTCTCCCTACGCCCTTGTGGGCGCCGGCCTTTATTTTGTGAAAAAGCGGATTACCCGCACCAATGAAGTGGCCGACAAAACAAATTTCGGTCTGCACCTCGGCCTTGGAGCCGATCTTGACCTCTCCGACCGTTTCTTCATCGGATTGCAGTTCGATATCCACAATCTTTTTACAGGCACCGTGAGCCTGCCGGCCAACGGACGCACCGAGATTTCCGGGCGCTGGACTGGTTTCTTCCTAAAAGGCGGAGTACGCTTTTAGGCTATGAAAGCCATTGTTCTGTTTTGTGTTTTGGTCTGCAACTTTGCTTGGGCGGAAGAAGAACCCACCCCTCTCCCC
>JAKFYM010000333.1 GCA_021730855.1 Bdellovibrionales bacterium | reverse complement strand
TGAAGTTTTCGCTCCTTTCCCTCGACGACAGAAGTTTGACAGTCGCTAGAATTGACTGGTAGCATTTTCTTAGGTGGTGGGGGTTTCTAGCTATCTCCAGAAAATTCAGATTTCGTTTTGAGAATTGAAGGTCAGTGGCCCAAGGTAGGGCCACACGCCTTACCAGGAAGGATCATAAGGCATGATACGTAAGTCCATTCTTGTCGTTGACGATGAAGTTTCGATAAGAAAGGCGCTCGCTAAGGCTCTCGAAAAAGAGGGGTACTTAGTGACAGCCGTGAAGTCTGCCGCCGAAGCTCGCGCAATTTGCCGCGATTCCGGCTTCCAACTTCTTATCAGTGATCTTCTTCTTCCCGATGGCCACGGTCTCCAGCTTGTCCAAGAGCTCAAGCAGAAAAATGCAGATCTTGCTTCGATCATCATCACGGGCAATGCCTCTGTGGAAAGTGCGATCCAGGCCACGAAAGAAGGCGTCTTTCACTATGTGACCAAGCCCTTCAATATCGATGAGGTAATCGTTCTAGTGCGCAAGGCACTCGAACATGAGGAACTCTCCCTCGAGAACAAGCACCTCAAGCAAGCGCTTCATAAAAAATACAATTTTGATAATTTCATCGGCGATAGCCAGGTGATGCTCAATGTCTTCTCGGTGATCGAGAAGGTGGCAGACACGAACTCCACTGTTCTGATCACGGGGGAGAGCGGCACGGGGAAAGAGCTTGTCGCGCGCGCACTCCACATCTATTCCTCCCGGGCAGAAAAATTGTTTATTCCTGTCAACTGCGGCGCCATTCCCGCCGGCTTGCTCGAGAGCGAGCTCTTCGGCCATGTAAAGGGCTCCTTCACTGGCGCTGTGGCCAATCGCATGGGACGTTTCCAGCTTTCCGATGGTGGGACGCTCTTCCTGGATGAGATCGGCGAGATGACGCCCGATCTTCAGGTGAAGCTCTTGCGCGCGCTCCAGTACCAGCAGATTGAGCCCGTGGGTTCGGTGAAGCCGATCGAAGTGGATGCGCGCATCATCGCCGCCACGAACGTGGATCTTGAGCGCGCCGTGGTCGATCGCCGTTTTCGCGAGGATCTCTACTACCGCTTGAACGTGATCCCGATCGTGATGCCGCCTCTCCGGGAGCGTCGCGGGGATGTCCCCCTCCTGGTGAACCATTTCTTGCGCCAATACAATGAAGAGAAGAAGTGCGATGTCTCGATGCGCTCCGAAGGCCTCATGACCGTGCTCATGAACTATGATTGGCCCGGCAACGTGCGTGAGCTCGAGAACCTGGTGCAGCGGATGGTGATCCTCAAAGGCCGCGGGGAGATCGATGTGCGGGACCTGCCGCAGAAATTTTTCCTGAACAAGGCCGGAAGCAATGCGCCCCGCGCGGTAGCGGCAGGGCTGGAGCACTTCCTCAATTTCGAGCTTCCCGATGATGGGGTGGACCTTAAGGCCTTGGTGAACTCTTTCGAGGATCATCTGCTCAAGCAGGCGCTCCAGCGCACGAATGGCAATAAGAATAAGGCCAGTGAGCTGCTCAAGATGAACCGCACGACGCTCGTCGAAAAGATCAAGAAGAAGCAACTCTCGGTTTAAGGACCGCCCAACCGAAAACCGCCCCGCTGATGTGCCAGCTGCAGCTGCAACCGCTATCCGCCAACAGCGTGCCGCGACACCGCGAACCGCTTAGCCGCTGAATGATCGATGTTCCGTCTAAACCCTTGGGCCTTAAGCCCCGCTAGCCGCTGGATTGACTGGGCAGGGCTCTGAGCTGCGAGGAGCGCCAGTGGCTTGGAAGCGGTTGGCATCCTGCTGAAGGTCCGGAATATTTGCATCGTCCCCTGCATCGAAAGCAGGCAGCGCACTACGGTCCATCACCCCATAAGCCACCTTATTCTCCAAAATGCGTCGGTAGGATTCGTCGATGCGGGCTAGCAGGGCCGCATCCGCTTTTCCGCAGATGCGAGTGAGGAAGGCTTCCTGATCTGCCGTGCTGTCGAAGCGCCGGCGGTTGTCGGGAAGCGCATTGGTGATCATGATCGAGTCATTTCCCGCACGAATGGCCAGTATCACGGCATCGTCCGGACTGTAATGTTTGGAGATGGCCCCCATGCTGAGATCGTCCGTCACAATGAGGCCTTTATGGCCAAGCTCATTGCGTATCCATCCAGTGACCACCTCAGGATTCAAGCTGGCGGGCAAATTGGAGTTCCGGAGGCCGGCATTGGGGAGCAGCAAGTGCCCCGTCATGATCGCGGGAAAGCGCTCCACATAAGGCTGATTGGTGAGGCCACGGGAGCGCACAAATTCCTCGTGGTTGCGGCGAGCAGAAGTATCGAGATTGGCCAGCGTATAGCGGTAAGGCGCTAAGTCCTCCGCGAACAGCTGCTCCCTGGTCTTTGTCACCACGCAAGGGTTGATATGCGTATCGCAGCCTCGAGTGGAGCCATGCCCTGGAAAGTGCTTCAAGGTGGGAATCACCTGCCCCGAATGAATGTGCCCCAGCACATGGCTTAGCCCTAGCCGGCCTACCGTTACTGGATTGTCGGAAAAGCAGCGGTCTAATGCATTGATGACGGGATTGCCTTCTACGCAAAGGTCTACCACCGTGGAGTAGTTCCAGCTCGCTCCCACTGCCAGCAGATCTTGGGATAGCAAAGCGCCCATGCTTTCTGTGGTGTTTGCGCCTAGACGACCCAAGGTGCGGTGAGAGGAGCGATTGCTAAAGCCACGAGCCTCATTCAACCGTTGCACCCGGCCACCCTCTTGGTCGATGCCAATGAAGGGAGGAGTATTGCCAGCGCGCGTGGGCACAAGCTCGCGCACCCTGGCCGCCACCGCAGCGGGAGTGTTGGTATTCTCAAAATTATTAGTGAAAAGAATCACGGACCCAATTTTGGGCGAGGGTGGGGGCGGGATCGTGGTGTTGATCATCTGCCCAAGCTTGGTTTCACAGCTGGCCTCTGCGGCGAGAGCCGGTGCGGTGGCTAGTAGCCCGAGAACACTCAGGGCACTAACGGCGAATGGCTTTTGAGCGAACAAATGCATGGGACTCCCACTCCGGTTTGTTTTTCAGTTTGCGGATGTTCTTCAAATCTTTCACCGAAATCGCCAGCGCGGATTTTGGGAAAATAAAGTGCACGCGCTTGAGGCTGCTCGGGCAGGCTTTTTTCTCTAGGAGGTTGTCAAACTGCCAGAGGGCATCGACGAACATTTTTCGCTCCTCCTCGGCGCCGATTTGCTCGGGAGCTTTGAAGTGAAAGGTGGCCGTGGACTTGCCGTTCAAGCGGTGGATTTCGAAGTCCAGGTAGCTGGCGATTTTGCGGTTTCCCGATTTGCCAGCGAGGGCGCTTTTTTGGCAGTCCGCCCACGCCGCGGCAGGCAGGGCCATGAGGAGAAGAACGGTTCCAAGTTTGAGTGCGTGTTTCATAAATAATTTTCCTTAGTTTCCGCGAATGGCTCCGCCAGGGCCTGCAGGGGCGGGCGTGGTGGATTGGCGGGGGCC
>JAKFYM010000166.1 GCA_021730855.1 Bdellovibrionales bacterium | reverse complement strand
GAGTTTTTCCAAGCTGCGAGTTCTGCAAACGCGCGCGCGCATCTTTCACTACGGCTGGGTGCGCCCGCCCGAGGTGATGCAGAAAAAAACCGAAGCGATGGACAAGCTCTACCATGGCGAGGGCGGCGGCTCGACTGGCGAGAACTACCGCTACAAAAGGATCTACGGGCTTGAGCGATTTACGGACACCCATCCCGCGGTGATGCAGGTCGTGGTGGCCGATAAGCGCTGGAAGGTGGATCTCCTGGCCGCGCCCTTGGTGTTTCACTGGAAAGATGTGCGGAAAGTGATTTCGCGCACTGTGGAGCGCTGGACGGGGTGGCGGCCGTTTGAGTATCGGAATTATGTGGTGGTGGGCCGGGCGCGGCGTGGGTGAGTGGGCGGTGGGGCGCTGTCGGAGGGCAGGCGCCAGGAGCAGAGTTTCGCGATGGTGCGCTGCTTCGTGGTGCGCAGTGGGTGGATTGGCACACGCGGGGATGACGGAGTGGCGTTGCGCAAGGGGCGATGCTGGGAGCGCGGCTCTCTAGCGGCGGATTACCTAGTGCGCACTATGTGGATTTTTACAGGGTGGGGCTGAGTTCCCGTATTGTCTTCACGGCGTAGTCCACGAGCCGCGTACTGCCAGCCATGGCGTACACGAGGTAGATGCCGCGGGTTTGCAGCCGGAGGCGCCCCTGGTGCCAGGAAATGCGGATGCCTTCCTGTAAGCTCTCCTGCGGGTAATTCCAATTCCAGTCACAAATAATTTCCATGCGCAGGATCTCGCGCCGAAGCTCCGTTTCGTGGATGCGCTGGAGCAGGGCCGTCTTCAGATAAATGTCGTATTGGCTGCCGCCTCCGCCCACCACGGTGGTGCCGCCGAAGCTTTGGTAGCTTCTTTCTTCGAAACTGCGGCCCACGGAGGCGGGAGCGAGGGAGTCCGTGCCATTCCGCACCCAATCATCTAGCCCGAGGCTAAGGCTATAGTCTTCGTCGTCCCATCCGAGCGCGCCCAGGGTTTCGTGAAGCACAGTGACGCCTTTGACTTGGCCTTGGGGAATTTGCGGCCAGGTGGGAGCCGCAAAAAAAACTGTACGATTTTTCACGGAGTTCAGGGCGTCGAATCGCGTAAGGCCCGAGCCGGCGAACCCATGAAAAGGTGAGGTGCCTATGCGAAACTTCACGGTCGGCGCCTCTGCGAGAAATTCCGCCAGAGGGAATCCTCCAAAATTCGTCACTCTTTTCTGCCGGAACGCGCGCAGGTACTGCATTTCTAAGATGTCGTTGGGTTCACGAAATTCTCTGGACATGGAAAATTCCACGGAAAACTCCGTTGTCTGGGCCAGCCCTGGAAGTGGGAGGAGAGCGAGTAACGCAAATAGAAATTTCATAAGGGCTCCGTGGCGGTGGTGGTGGTGGGAAAAAGCTGCAACTGCAATTGGTAGACCTCACGGCAGGGGCCTTCGCTCACCTTGGCCGCGAATTCGGCGAGCACCTTCTGCAACCAGACCTTGGCCTCGGGAATTTTGTCGGGGTTCACGGCCATGCTTTGGCCGGCGATGAGGCGGCGGTCAAAGTCTAGTTGGGCGGTTTTCTGCAGCTCCGCCGCTGCCTTCTGCAGGAGTTGCGCGTGGTAGGTGCGCACCACGGGCTCCGAAAAGAGAGTGGGGAAGCGCAGGTGCTTGCTGCTTTTCTTCCAGCGGCCACGTTCTTTGTGCACGACTTTCAGGTGCACGAGGGTTTGCCAAGCCTGGCGTGCCTCGGTGACGGTGATGCCTAGTCTTGCCGCTATCCAGTCGGGCTCGGGCCGAAAGCCACGGCAGGTGACTAGATCGGCGAGGCTGATGAAATACCAGCGGGCGAGCACGGGGAATTCTTTTTTTGAGGCCTCTTCGTGCGGGAGGGAGAAGGTTTTTCCTTTCCGCTCGCGAAGGGGGGCGGGGGTGAGCTCATCGCGCAGGAGTGCGCGGAGTTTTTCGCGGGCGAGGGCGTCCATCTGGAGAACCCGTGCGGCTTTTTCGAAATGTTTGACGGGAAAAGGGCGCTTGCCGCGGAAAATATCGCTCACAAAGGAGGGGGCGAGCCCTAGTTGGCGGGAAAGGCTTCGCAAGGAATAAGAGGGCTGCGCGCGCTTGAGGCGTTCGTGGGCGCGAAGGAGTTGCTGGCCGGCTGTTTGTTTCATGGTGGGCGTTATATGGCGGATGCGGCCCAAATGGAAGAAAATAAAAACTATTGTTCACCTGGAAGTTAACACTTTCACCCAGCACTCCTTTACTCCGTCCGCCATTCTTTTTATACCGCCTCATCACTAAAGGAGTTCAGTTTATGAAGATGATTTTTTCCCTCTTGCTCTCCACTCTCCCCGTGTCTGCGGCGGAATTCAGCCTGCCGCCCGTGCAGCCTATGCGCTATGGAGGAAGGGGCGTGCAGCCCTGCGTGATCTGGTACGAGAATGGTCGCTGCGCGCGTTTTGCCTCGCCCTACGATGCCGCCAGCCGCGCGGAAGTGAACCAACGGCTCCAGTTGCTGGAAGCCAAGATCCGGGAGCTGGAATCGCGTCTACGCTAGTATTCACCACCTAATGTAAATAAACTTTAATCACCAAAGGAGAAGTATGAAAGTCTTATATGTATTGTTACTCACGCTCTTGTTCTACGCCGAGGCGCAAGCGGAGCCCGCCTACCTAAGTGGAATCTCGGTTTCTCAGGACTGTAAAAGCATGGAATTGCGGGTGCTATCGAGGCTTCCGCTTTCGATTCATTTGCGGCCGGAGACTTACGATAAAATTCCCGAGTACTGGCGCTATGAGCTCTTGGTCGAGCCAGACACAAGGGCAGGTGCTTGCCCGGAAGAAGAAGGATGTGTCACCAGGTTGAATTCTACTTTTTACGGTCGAGGCCGCCAGGGGATTCTCTTGCTTTTGCCAAATGGAGGGGAAATTCGCTTTCCTCTGGGGTGGGAAGCATGTCGCTTTTAGTAGGTTTGCTTTTTGGGATCGCCGTGCCCTCTACGTCCTTGCCCGAAGGCACTTGGCGAGGGGAGCGTATAGATTTTTCGGAAGAGGGTTTGGTGCGGAACGAAAGCATCGTGACGATCTCCCAGAACCAAGTGATGGAGGAAACCTCCTTTGCCGATGGTCTACGTGCGGACCAATACTGGCAGCTGCGATTCCTTGCCGAGGGCAAGGTGGAGCTCCTCTCCATCGACGGTATCCCTTGGGGACAAGGAAGCTGCGGCACGAGTGGTTGCCACGTGACCTATAGCGAAGGGGAATTTCGCGGCGAGCTTTCCCTATTTTTCCAGAAAGATAGCCTCGGGATCGTGGACTGCGGGCAAAGGCGGGAGCGTCGATATTGCCATACTTCTTTATTGCGGAAGGATGGTCTATGAAGAAAGCCATTCTGCTAGCGGCACGAATGTGAGGGCGGGGTGTTGGCGCGCGCACGGAGTTTCGCGATGGTGCGCTGCTTCGTGGTGCGCAGTGGGTGGATTGTGGGGCGCGGGGGTGCCGGAGTGGCGTTGTGCGAGGGGC
>JAKFYM010000381.1 GCA_021730855.1 Bdellovibrionales bacterium | reverse complement strand
AAGGGAGGCAGGTTGACCGACAAGAGCCCTTGGTGGGAACGCAGGGCGGGGGGCGAGCCAGCCATTAGGTGCACATCACTTGCCTTATGCTGAACGGCATTTTGCAGGAGGGTGAGGAATTGTTGTTCCGTCACTGGTTCTCTCCCTCAATGTCTCCCGTCAGGGCGCACTGCTGGGCGCGGGGGAGGCCGGTCAGGTTTGTTTTGTCGGCCGGATGCAAATTCAAGGTGGGCGCTTCGCGCGAGGGCGGTTGGCCGATCGCGAGGAGCACGAGGCCCTCGGGGACTACGGCATAGGTGCCGGAAAGCTTGCGCAAGGTGAGGCCGCTCTCCGAACGCACATAGATCGTGGCGCCGAAAGCGCGGGAGTCGTTGGTCGTGAGGGTGGCGAGGCCCAAGACATTGGGTCTTTCCTCGTCCTCGTCATAGCAATGAAAGTTGATCACTCGCGCCGGGCCCTTATTGTTTGCAATGCGCCGGTTTTTTCCTTCCGCAGGAAAACCAAATAGAAACAAACAGAAGAATAGAAACAAACGCATGCCACGCTCCGTCCTAGCTTTTCGGTGGGGCGGAGGGAAATGTTTAGGGTTTTTCGCGTTACAAACTTAGAGGGCTACTAGGGACAAATGCTTGTTTTGGTTGTGTAAAGCGTGCAGCGTCGATCGTTTTCTGCGGAGAGAAAAGTGACTACCATCATGCCCTCGCATGCTTTGGTGTCTTTATTGATGGTCCTGACGAAAAATTCTTCGTGTTTCTCCATAACGGTAAACGCATAGTCGTAATAGGTTTTTGTTGGGTCGGCTGTAGTTTCGTAGTTTCCTAAATGTCCAACGAAAGGGGACAGTTTCTGGCCCACCTCTCGAGCCTTTTCTGTGCAGTCAGCAGCATAGGCAGATGCGGAGAAGGCGAAGATGGTTAGGAGGATCGCTATGTTCATGGGGAAGCCTTTCGTAAGCAAAATAAGCAAACAAAAACAAAGAGTAAGTGGCGTGACTTTGTGCGTTATTAGCAGCCTCCTTTTGAATTTGCAAGCGCTAAGCCTAGAAAATCTGCAGCGTAGGGAGCAACGCTTGTAGCTCCTCGATCGATCCCAGTCGCTTAAGCCGGTCAAAATCCGCAAACGGCTGGCGGTTGGCCACGTAGCGCAGCCACTGCTTGATGCGGCGGAGGGCATAGGCCGGATTGTCGGAAAGCGGCTGGCTAATGGCAATAAAACGCGTGAGCAGCGCGCGCCACTCCTCGCTCGAAGGAAAGGCGGTGGGTACGGCAGCGGCTGGCAACCCGAGCTCGCGGGCAATTAGGGCTGGTAAATAAGGATTGGCGAGAGCTCCGCGCCCGATCATGAAATGCTCGCAGCCAGTTTCCTCACGGCAGCGCTGAAAATCCTCGAGCGTCCAGATCTCCCCATTGGCCACCACGGGGATGCCAAGCGATTTCTGAAGCGCACCGATCGGCCCCCAATAGGCGGGGGGGCGATAGCCTTGGGCCTTAGTGCGTCCATGGATGGTGATCCAGGCGGCGCCCCCGCGCGCGGCGCGCTCGGCATTTTCATAAATGGCCGCAGGGTCCTCCCAGCCAAGCCGCAGCTTGGCCGAGACCGGGATGGCCGCGGGTACCGCCTCCCGTACGGCGCGCACGATGCCTTCGATCCGTTCGGGATACTTCAGCAGGGTGGCTCCTCCATCATGTTTGTTTACGGTGGGGGCCGGGCAGCCAAAATTGAGGTCGATCCCTTGAGCCCCCATCTCCACCGCCAAGGCCGCCGAGAGCGCCAGCCGCTCGGCATGACCGCCCAGGAGCTGGAAGATCACGGGCACTCCGCCCGGGGTGCGCGAGCCCGTCTGGAGCTCGATGGCGTGGCGGGGGTAACAACGACGGGGCAGGACCACTTGCGAGATGCGCAGGAATTCCGTCACGCAATGGGTGAAGGCCGCGTGCTCGGTGAGCAGGGCACGCATCGGGGCGTCGGTGACTCCTTCCATCGGAGCGAGCAGGAGGGCGGCTTGGCCGCGGCGGATCCAGGGCATGGAAGATCTTCTACCGTTTTTTATGGCAGCGCGGCAAGGCCTAGGGTAAGGAAATGAGGTGCTCGCCCGTCTTTCCACCGCCGAAACTTACGACCTCCGCCAACGCGTCCTGCGTCCGAACCAGCCGCGCGAGGCTTGTTTCTATCCGGCGGACTCCGAAGCGGTTCACTTTGGCTGGAAGGAAGAAAAAATCCTCTCGATCGTGACGGCGCATCCCGAGCAGCATTCGCTTTTTCCCGAGCTAGGGCAGTGGCGGATCCGCGGCATGGCCACCGAACCTAGCAAGCAAGGCCTCGGCCTGGGATCTAAAGTATTACTTGCACTCTTGGATTGGGGCCAAATCGAGGGCGTGCCGCTCTTCTGGTGCAATGCCCGCGAAGGCGCGATTCCCTTCTATCTACGGCATGGATTTAAAGTAAAAAGTGAGCTCTTTGAGATCCCCGGAATTGGTCCCCATAAGGTGCTAAAAAAGTGAAAGTATTGGTTCAAGAAAAAGAATACGTGGCCGTGCACAAGCCCTCGGGTTTCGTGACCTATGCCGACAGCCCGGACCAGGAAAAATTTAGCGCCAAGGGCGCGGCGGAAAAACAAAGCAAACGAAAATTATTTCCCGTGCACCGAATTGACCGCGATACCTGTGGCATCCTCGTCTTCGCCGCGAGCCCGGCCATGGCCAAGGAGCTCACCGCGCTTTTCCGCACCCGTGTGGTGAAGAAGCAGTACCTGGCGGTGGTGCATGGGCTGCCGCCGGAAAAAGGCGTGATCGATTCCCCCTTGGCCCGCCATAAGGAATCGGGCACCGAATCGGCGCTCACGGAATTTGTGCGTCTTGGGACAACCGAGGTGGAGTGGGAGGGGGAAAAGCGCGCCTATTCCCTCCTGCGCTGCGAGCCCCGCACGGGCCGCTTCCACCAGATTCGGCGTCACCTAAAAAGCCTCGGGCATCCGATCATCGGGGATCCGGAATATGGGAACGGCTGGGACAACCGCGTCTTTGCCGAACGTTTTCAGGTGAAGCGTACTTTGCTGTGCGCGAGCCATTTGGCTTTCCCCGACCGCACCCGGCAAAAAATGGTGCGGCTGCAGACCCAGCCCGATCCGGATTTTGCCAAAGTGCTAGCGGCCTTCGGCTGGGAAACGCGGGGGCGGCCGGCGGCTGCCACACGCTAAGACGGCGTGAAAGCCCTGGCCCGGAGCGATTCGCAGGGCATAGCCTTGCGCATTGGTCTGGCTGATGAGGGTTTGGCGAAACGTGCAGTGCACGAAGCCCGAGCGATTCCGTCCTCGGATCCAAACTTCCACCTTCACCTGGCCACGGCCATTGACCGGGCCGCCGAGGTCGGGCGGCAAAGGATTTAGGCTTTCTTCCACATAGAGGCTCTGGAGCTCGGCGCCACTAATGTCGAGCTGCGGATCCACGGCGCTATAGTACCAAGCCTTGGCGGATTCCCTCAGGGCTTGGCGGCGTTCGAAGTCGGAATAAATG
>JAKFYM010000075.1 GCA_021730855.1 Bdellovibrionales bacterium | reverse complement strand
TACCTCTGGTGCTAGCTCTGGCCCCGCGAGCCCCTTAGAGCGGAGACGAAGAAATGAAATTTCCTATCTACCTAGATTGCCACTCTACCACGCCCTTGGATCCCAAGGTGCTGGAAGCCATGTTGCCATACCTGACCACGGACTTTGGCAATGCCAGCTCGAAGAGCCATTGCTTTGGCTGGAAAGCCGAATCTGCCGTGGAAAAGGCCCGCGAACGTGTAGCAAAATTAATTGGCGCATCTGCCCGAGAGATCCTGTTCACCAGCGGAGCCACGGAAAGCAATAATTTCGTCCTGCAGGGGGTGGCGGAAAAGTATGCCCACCAGGGCAAACATTTCATCACCACCCAGATTGAGCACAAATGCATCCTAGCCACGGCCGAATACCTAGAGAAGAAAGGCTTTGAAGTCACGTATTTACCTGTCGATGACACAGGCATGATTCGACTCGAGGAACTCGAGCAAGCGATTCGCCCCGACACCGTGCTTGTTTCCATCATGGCCGCAAATAACGAAACGGGGACCATCCAGCCGATCGCCGAAATTGGCAAACTTTGCCGCGAGCGCAAGGTATTCTTTCACACCGATGCTGCCCAGGCCGTAGGGAAAATTCCGCTCCATGTGCGCAATATGCAAATCGATCTCTTGTCTCTCTCTGCGCATAAATTCTATGGCCCCAAGGGCGTGGGCGCTGTCTACATCAGCCGCAAGGAGCCGCGCGTGGAATTAGGCCCCCTCCTCCATGGCGGTGGGCAAGAGCAGGGCTTGCGCTCGGGCACGCTCAACGTGCCCGGAATTGTGGGTCTCGGCATGGCCTGTGAGATCGCGGGGGCGCACTTAGACACGGAAGTCAGCCGGGTTTCTTATTTACGCGACATGCTGCACAACGGCCTGGTGGCGCAAATCGAAGGCCTCACCCTAAATGGCAACCCCCAATCGCGCCTTCCCCATTCTCTCAATGTGTCTTTTCCCTATGTGGAGAGCGACTCCCTGGTGGGCAGCCTGAAAAATGTAGCTATTTCGAGCACTTCGGCCTGTATGTCGGCGGCCTCGGTGCCCTCCTACGTGCTAGCCGCCATGGGCCTGCCTCCCGAGCGTATCCATGGCTCTGTGCGTTTTGGCCTCGGACGGTTTACCACCGAGGAAGAAATCGTGTATACTATTAATACGGTGTCCCAAATCGTGCATCAGCTGCAAAAAAGTTCCCCTCTCTACCAAATGCGCGACGCCCGGACCCAAGAATAGGGATAAGAATAAGCAAAATGGTAAAACTCACCTCCACCGCCGTAGAACAAATCAAGCGCGTCCAGACCTTGGAGAACAAGGCAGGCTTCGCTTTGCGCGTGAGCGTGAGTGGTGGGGGCTGCAGCGGCCTGAGCTACAACCTAGATTTCGTGCCCGAGGGCAGCGAAAAGGACAAAGTCTTTGAACAAGATGGCGTGAAGGTTGTGGTCGACAACAAAAGCTACCTTTACCTCAACGGCCTCGAGCTCGATTATTCGGGCGGCTTGAACGGCAAGGGCTTTGTGTTCCAAAACCCCAATGCCAAAAAGAGCTGCGGCTGCGGAAATTCTTTTTCGGCCTAATCCAAAACAAAGCTCGAGCCATCGCGACTTACCTTGCCATAGCTCGAGCTTTTGTCATTTTCTAGGGACAAGCTCCACAATCCGCATTCCCAAGACAATCCGGACCCGGCCCTTTCACCTTCAGACTAAAGGTGAGCAAGGGATTGGCCGTATGGGTTTTGTTCCCCTGGCTGTTTTTCTTCGGATTGTCGTTCATCCAACCACTCGGACACATCAGAGTTCCGGAATTCCCATCCGTAAGGTCAGGCCAGCTGGCGTTCGGGGCGCCTACTCCAGGGTGGTGCAAGGCCAGCACATGGCCAAGCTCATGAGCTAAGTGCGTGAGGTCAATCCCACCTACCGCATTGCCATCGCTCGTGATCACCTGGGCCGAAGCCGTGCCGCTAGCCCAGGTGGCGCCGCCTCCGTGAAGGCTGACCGGGCTGAAATTCTCCACAAAAAACACCTCCACACAGTCGTCTGTTTGCACAGCCGCACGAATGGCCGTTTCTTCCGCTCCTGCAGAAGCCACCTTCAGCGAGCCATTATTGATAAACATCCAGGGGCGGGTGGAGAACACCACATCAGACTTACCCCACTGGGTAACGGCACCCGGAAAACCAAACGCAAACCCCGCCCCTGTGGCCGAGAGGTCCAGAGCATTGGCCCGGATCTTCACGGGCTGCAGGCAAAGGCGGCGCGCGACTTCAAATAGCCGAAAAATCGCCAGCTCCAAGGCAAAACGCGTGGGAGCCACGTGGATCTGGTAGCTGTTGATTTTTGCATCGGCGATGCCGGCCACGCGCAGGCTGGCCTGCATCTCTCCATCCAAACGCAGCACTTGATCCCCGGCAGAGGTGGGAAGCGGTTTGTCGAGCTTGATGCGGAATTGTAGACTGGCGCGCTGAGTGCGCGTGGTGAAAAAATCTTCGTTAGAAGGCCGCGACGGAAAGATTTCCTCTAGTTGCGGGAAATCCACGCGGCCCTGAAGCGTGCCCTCCAGTGTCATCTCCTGTGGGTTGTACTTTAAGGAATGAATCTGATTCCGTGGCAAGGCTTGGAGCGCAAATCCCACGGGTCCAGTGCGTTTCCCGCGGGGCACGCGGTTGGAAAGCAGGAATTGATCTATATTCATCAAGAGTAAGTTGAGGTCATTCACTCCAACTATTCCTTGGGCTAGAGATTCCGGAGAGGTGGCTAGGTGCAAGCTCATCCTACTATCGGCAGCACGCTGGGTATTGCCCACTTGAAGCGTTGTTTTTAGATTTGTGTTTGCCACCAGAACCATTGGTTCTTCGGCGAAGGCCGGAAACATCCAAAGCAGCATGACTAAAAAAAGTAGTATCGATTTTTTCATGGGTTCTCCTTTAGGTTAAATGCGGAAAACCGGGAGAGAGCAAACTTTGTTCCAAGAAAAATGGCGAAGATTCTTGCGAGAATGGGGAAAATCCCCCCATCGCTTAGGGGCAGCCCGGCGAAAGAGCCCGATGGCGTTCTGGATTGGAACGAAGAGCTATAAATAATTTAAATGTATTCTTTTGGTGCAGCGGTGACCTTGGGCCTAGCGCAATTTAGCCAGCCTTCGGCTTAGAGCTGGTTTTGCTCTGTGGAGATCTTTTCTTCTCTTTCTTCTCCTCGAGGCGTCCGACGCGGGCCAGCCAGCGCCCTCTTGGGCGCGGGAACGGGGGACCGAGGAGGCAACAGCCCGTCCGGCATTTTTTCGTGCGCGGGGCTGGGGCCTGGAGCCGGTGGCGCTTTTGGTGCCGGCGCGCGAGTGCTGGCCATGCGCGGTTCACGCCGAGCTACGGACTGACAGGTAAAGCCTATTACCTGCCGCTCGCGACTATCCTGATTTTTGGAAATTCCGGAACTTATTGTGCGCGGAACAAAGGAGCCTGAGATTCTCGGGTTCGTTGCCGCCTCCTTTGGCGTATTCGACGATATGGTCG
>JAKFYM010000263.1 GCA_021730855.1 Bdellovibrionales bacterium | reverse complement strand
ACCCGCTCGCCACTGCCGATCTGCTGGTGCTTGGGTACCACATCCCCGACGTGAATCATGCCGATCTCCCGGCTCTCAATGTGGTGGCCGCGATCCTCGCCTATGGAAATGGCTCCCTGCTCGAACAGGCGCTGGTGCAAGAAGGCTTGGCCAGTATGGTTACCGCCGGTCCCTATTCGAATCGCTATCCCTCGCTCTTTCTCATCACCACGCAAATGGTCGAGGGAAAATCCAATGCCAAGGTGCTTGGCATCATCAAAGACAGCCTCGCCCGCATCGGCAAGGGAGAGATCAGTGCCGCCGAGCTCGAGCGCGCCAAGAACCAATACCTCCTGCAAATCTATAGCGGCCTCGCGGAGTCTAGCTCGATTGGAGAAATCCTGGGCGAGACCCTCATGAGCTCCGGCAACTACCTCCGGGAGTTTGAGATCCTCGACCAATTGAAAAAAGTCACCAATGCTGATCTCCAGCGTGTCATCTCCACATATTTTATTGATAACAATTCCAACCTAGTCACGCTCTCGCCGGCGAAAGGACAGTCCAAATGAAATTTCTTCTCTGCTTCGCGCTACTCCTAGCCCATATTCCCGCCCAGGCGGCCATCACCCTCACAAGCGCCGGGAAGAACACCAATTTCCTGCATGAGCGCGACCCCAAAGCCCTCGCTAGCGTGGTGCAGATCATCTTCCGCACGGGCAGTCTCTCCGATCCCAAGGGCAAGGAAGGGCTCGCCGCCCTCGCCTTCGAATCCCTCCTGCGCGGCACCAAGGGCAAAGAGCGCAAAGAATTTTTTGCGGCCGTCGAAAGGCTCGGGGCCTCGCTCTCCGTCGATGTCGCCAGCAACCGCACCATCCTCTCCCTCACCTCCGTGAGCGACAATCTGCAACCGGCCATCACCCTCCTGGCTGAAGCCGTCCTGCAACCAGGCCTGCGCGATTCCGAAATCCGCTCCCTCCAAGACGAAAAAGTGGCGCTGCTCCAACAAGAGCTCTCCAACAACCGCGCCATGCTTCGCCGGATTTTTCGCCAAGCCCTTTTCCGCGGCACCGCCCTCGCCTTCCCCCCCAGTGGCACCCTAGATGGCATGCGCGCGATTCAGCCGCAGGACGTGCGAGATTTCCTCGCCGCGCAGATCAAAGAAAAAAATGTGGTCGTGGCTGCCGCCAGCAATCACTCCGCCAACGCCATCGGCTCCTGGGTCACCGCGGCCTTCCAAGCATTGCCCGCGGGGGAAGCCCCCGCTCACCCTGAGCCCACCTTTGCGCCCATCCAGGCGCGCACCCTCTATGTCTATGAACGTCCCGGCTCGAGCACCACGGAGCTTGGCTTGGGTCATCTGGGGATCAAGGCCAATCACCCCGATCGCGAAGCCCTTTCGCTCGGCATGTACCTCTTCGGCGAAGACATGAGCTCGCGCCTCTTCCAAGTCCTGCGCGCCAAGAACGGCTGGACCTACGGAGCCTACTCGAGCTTCAACTACTTCGAGCTGCCGCGCCGCCATGGCAGTGGTTTTATGGTCTACGCTTTTCCCCAGGCCGAACATACCGAGAAACTCACGCTCAAGGCGATCGAGCTCTATGAAGACTTTGCCAAGAACGGCATCACCGAGAAGGAATTAAGTTACGCCAAAAAATCACTCGGCAACTCTTACGCCTTTGAATTTTCCACCTCGGCCAAGCGCCTCAACAACCGCCTCTACGCCCTGCTCGATGGCGCCCCCTTTCGGTCCGTGGCCCAGTATCGCAGCATCATCAACGGGCTCAGCCGCGCCAAAATGAAAAAAGTCATTGCCGGTGCTCACCAGGCCCAAGATCTGGTCTTCGTCACCGTGGGTGATCCAGCGCAGATCAACAGCCTCAAAAAATCGATCCCGAATTTGAAGAACACCATCACGGTGAGCGATCCGATGAAGGCGTTTTAGCGAGCCTCCACACAGGCAGTGGAAAACTTCTTCTTCTAGGGGGCGAGCATTGGCCCAATGCCTGCCCCTGAGGCGCCCGCCAACAGCCAGGCTCAAGACAAACCGCTCAAGCCACCAAATTGCGCTCTAGAAAATCGCGGATGTCCTTCACTTCTTGCCGCGGCTCAATGGTGTGCTCTTTGGCATAGACCTTCCATTCAATGGGAAGGTCGAGGCTCTGCAAAGTTTCCACCTGCCGATGCGAAACTTCATAGGGCAGTAGAGGGTCTTCGGTGCCGTGGGTGATCATGATTTTTTGCTCACGGGCCACCGGGGAGAAAGCCTCGGGGTACTCATCCAAGAAGCCGATAAACCCACTCACTCCCACCACCGCACCCAAGACTTTTGGGTAGCGGCAAGCTAGGTCGAGCGCCATCAAGCAGCCTTGGGAAAAGCCAAACACGCCCACGTGCTCGGGCTTCCACCCTTGGGCTTCTAGCTCTTCCATCAGGCCATGCAAAAGCCCGCGGCTGCGGACCACTCCTGTTTCCAGGTCGCCATACAGATCGAACCAAGAAAACCCGGAAAAGTGTGGGTCCGGCGCGTTCACGAGCAAATAATGTAGGCCAGGAATCCCTAGTATTTCAGGCAGGAATCTATAGCCCTCGAGGCTATCCCCGAGGCCGTGTAAAACCACCAAAAGGCGGCGCGCCCCTGCTTGCGGAGCCGGAATATAGGCCGAATGAAGGGCCCGAATTTCTAGCGAAGAAGCCATCGATTTACCTCAAAATTCTCTCTGTTTTCACCGATTTATAGATACAGGGAGAGCACGAAAAATGGCAATGAAAATTCTGACTATCGAGGGCGCAAACTTCAAAATCCCAACGAGCGCCTGGACCGGCATTGAGACCGTGGATGTAAATAAACTAAAAAGTATATTGACTACTTCCGAAGACAAAACCCCCGTTTTGGTTCTGGCCGGCAAAGACGCCGGAGCGGAACACGGACTAGAAGAGTCCATCAAATCCTGCCAACGTCCCTTTAGTTTTGTCACCTTTGGTCGCGCCGAAGACGCCATTCGCTTCGCGTCCCGCCTGCACTTTCTCGCGCAAGAAGAACGCACCCTAGGGGTGAAGGCAAGCCTCGCCAAAGGCAGCACGATTTTTTCCGAAAGTTTTTTCCATCCCAATGGCATGGGAGAAAAGCTAGACGCCTGCTTTCGCCTAGCGCGCGCGCATATGAAACCCGACGAAGCCCTCGAAGCTTGGGCCTGCCTGCAAACTTTATTATTTCTCGGATTGCAGAGCCTACCTGCTCAGGGCGAGGGTGGCACCGGAGAGCGCGTGGACGTGCAAATGGGAGCTGACCCTGATTGTTTCGCTCTCGCGGTGCGTTTCGATCTATCGGCCGCCCGTCTGCAGGAGTTCCGCACGCATCCGCTCTTGACCATGCCTCGCACGGTCTCTGATTTTTTTGAGCTGCGCTACTTAGAGGACGGCTCGAAGGTCGAGGTGCTCTGCGTATTGTTCACGAAAGAAAGCGCAGAGTGGACGATGGAAGCGTTTACGAAACAAACAGAAATCGGCCTCGAGACCCAAGCCGAGGTGAAGGAATATTC
>JAKFYM010000145.1 GCA_021730855.1 Bdellovibrionales bacterium | reverse complement strand
GCCTAGAGGTGAAGTGTCGGCAGGCCGTTCTTGCCTCAGCATCATCTTCCTGATTTTCCACGAGGAAAACATCTAATAAGAACGGCAAACGTTCCGAATTTATTTCCGTGGCCACGGTGAATAGAAAAGCCTGTTCCAAACTCAGGCGATCGGCGAGCGGGGGCAAAAAAATCGGATCACAGGCGATAGGATCGTAGTAGATCATGCAAACTGCACTGGCATTATTTTCGCGAATGATTTGGTTACGATTTTTTCCGTACTCCTCGGTTAGCTCAGCTCTGGAAATTTGTCGGCTGAGCTTCGAGTAGGGCACTCGCTCCGATTCGCGATCCAGGAACAAAGATGTCTGGCGAATAAGGCCCATGGAGTAGAGCAAACTCGTGAATTGCGCCCCACGAAGGTGAGCTCCTTGCGAGCTAAGTTCTTGGGCCATGGTGGTAGAATGTATTTTTGCCACAAGCTCCCTGAGGCGCGACGAATCTGGAAAACCCAGCTCCACTCCCACAAGCCAGAGTGCCTCATGTAGAATTTTTCCGGACTGGAACATTACATTGGATGTTCTATTTCCCATGCGCTGAAATAAATCGGCATCATAGTCGACAAACACCCGGGGAAAGGGCGCAGCGGAAGATGGCCTCTGGGCAAAGCGAACCACCATTTGCACGATCTCACATTTCCTATTCCCTATCCTTATTCTCCGCCTGCCCGCATCGGGTACAGGACGCAAGGAGCCGCGATCATTCCAGCGAAGGCTTCCATCCGGATTCATGAGCAAAGATAGAGCTTGGTACAGCCGCTGGGCAAAATACGAACTAGCTGGTTCGACATTGATCGCAATCAGTCTGTTGAGATAAGAAAGGGGCGTGTCGATCGGCAAGGGCGGGATGTATTTGTATTTGTCTTGGTACTCCGCCAAATCATAGTCCCCAACATGGGTGATCTTCGAACGGTATTCCGGAAGCAGGCGGCCGTCCTGGAAAGCATGATTGCGGTCTTCGACGGTAGCAAAACAGACAACACCCTCCCCGCCTCCTCCCGTCCAGGTCCCTGCTGAGCCCATCTCTAGAGAAGGAGCGCCGGTCATCAGTTCACCCCGCTCAAAGAGCGCCCGAACTTCTTGTTTCACAAGAGGAGAAGTTTCTATGACAGGAACAGTGCCATAAGGCCAGAATCCTTGGAGCCTTTCCGTTGGGAAACCAATCCAGTTTTCCTGGGGAGGAGGATTTTGTGAACTGATCGTGGGTTGCTCCGATTCAGAATGCGCTGGAAAAGCGACAAAAAATAAGAGCATCACCACTAGGCTGACTATAGATTTTCTTTCTTTCACTCGAGGCCCCTTTTTGTGTCCCAACGAAATAAATCAAAATGAAGCTGAAACACTCCCTCGGCAGGGGCTTTTCGCACTTGGCTTTCGATCCGTTTCAAAAAACTATTGAATTCATCGTGAATGACCTTTTGGGTTTCCTCATCGGCCGAGAAGGTCACCGAGAATTCATATTTTTCATTGCCCTCTACTCGCTTTAAGTGCTCCAAGGCCGCGTGACGAAACAAGGTTTGGTAGGAACGATTGAGGGTTGAATCTTTGTCGAGGTGAATATGATCTTTGAGGATGGAATACTGTGCCTTCTTTTTGTCAAAGGCCACGATACCGAGCTTAGTGAGGAGGGCCAGAATTTCCCGCAACCGAGCTTCCGATAGGCCGAGACAAACACAAATACGCTCGGGCCTAGTTTGGTATTCCTTCAAGCTGAGAAAGGTATGAACGAGCGACGCCATGGGATCGAGGTAGTATTCAGAATAAAGGGCACTACTTTCGGGCAGGACAAAATCAGCTTTTAGGTGGTGTGCGCTATTTCTTTTTTCTTCTTGGATGCTTTGGATTTTCCTTTTCAGGATGAACTTCCGCTCTGAAAGCTCGCAGCGATCCCACTCTAGGAGCAATAATAAGTATCGCACCTCTTCCGCCGAGCATCGCAGCGCCTGGCCGCCTAAATAAAGCTGGTCGGCATTTAGATGGGCGGTGCCTTGGAAGACTCGCGAAAGATAAGATGGTTGCACCCGCATGCTCTCTGCCAGCCTACGATGGGTAAAGCCTGGACGACTCGTGCGTGCGGCCGTGAGGGCCGTGCGGAGGAATTCGCGATAATTGAAAAAAGAAAAGACATTTACCATAAGGACGGACTTGATAACTTTTTGTAAATGAAAAGTAAACCTTTCATTTTAAGTTAATTGCTGGGTTGGCTAGTGAAACCTATATTGCGCGGAAACTGATCTTCAACAAATTAACGAGGTATAAATATGAAATATTTTTTATTGCTGGCTCTTTTGGCTTCCTGCCCCACTCTTGCCGTTGCTACAGGGCAACCCGTGGACATTCAAGATGACAGAGATGAAATGCCGATGGATTGGTGGATCAAAAACAAAGTGCCGGGCACCACATCTTGTAGCCAGCAAAGCGAGTATGGGGACCCACGTAGTTGCTGGACCCATCATGCGCAAATTTGGAATTGTTTAGAGAATGGCACTCCTCAAAGATTCCTCGTGACAGGATACATGGGAAGCGATGGCGGAGAACATACCTGTTCCGCAACATTCTTTGCAGAGCAAATTTATCGTTTGCAGGCCACGAACTAATCGATGTCCTATAATTCAAATATTAGGAAGAAAATATGAAACAAAACTTACTCATCCTGGCAGCAATTCTATTGACTATGCCTTCTGCGGCTTGGGCTTGTGATATTGTTATCGACGATGCTGTTAAGAAAGAGGAACTTAAGGCAGTGGCCTTGGCTGCCTTTACTAGTACCCAGGTAAGCTCCGCGATCGTGCGCGACTACAACTGGGAAATCGTAGAGGACACCCCTTCCTGCCCAGCGAAAACCTACTACCAGGCAACGATAGACTTGACCTTAACGAAGGGCGCGACTGAGTGTCGATTGTCGGTGCATGTGGGGAAGAACGACGAAAGTGATGTGGAATTTCCCGACACCTATGTAGTGAGCGGAGCGGAAAATACGCCCTGCCACTAGCACTGGCTGCATCCAGATAGTGGCTTTCGACCCATGCCTAGGGTCCTGGACCTTAGGCATGGATTTTATAGCTCCTGTAACTACAAATGCCAGCTCCTGCGCCTCATGGGACACTCTACGGAACCTCACCAAATCGCCGATAAACCATTGCCCCTGAGGTTGTGATAGCGAACTCATGACTTTACTATCCACGAGTCTGGTAGTGGAGGCTCATCTAGCCCCGCTAAGGCTGAATTATTTTCGGGGGCAAACCACTAGCTGCTCCACCATTGGTCTGCCCCAAATGATCAAGCGCGCCACCACAGAAAGAATATTGCCAAACGCTTTTTCTTACCCAAGTTCCCATTTCCCAGTAAGAATATTCCCATGCCGAGACACATCTCCCGCCGTGAAGCTCTAAAAACAATCGGAGCCGGCGAATTAGCCCTATCGGGCTTTTCCCGAGGGGATCGCCGGGCGGGAGCTCGGACTACAAGCCCAGAGCGGAAAGATCGAT
>JAKFYM010000385.1 GCA_021730855.1 Bdellovibrionales bacterium | reverse complement strand
AGAGGGGGGCCGGGCAGGCCGTGCTGCCCGCATAGGAACGCTCATACTTCTCGGCATCGATGGCTGCGTAGGAATCAATATGGACGATGGGATCACAAAGATTCACGCGATACTTTACGCCCCGCCCGCCCAGAAGGATGAACTGCATCACACAATCCGACTTAGAAACCCGGGTGGATTTGGTAAAACCATCCGCATTAAAGCTAAAATCCCCACGATCCAGGCAAAGCTCCCAGTTCTCGGCCAAGGCCGCGAGGGGGAGAAAGAGGCTAAAAACAAAGCAGATGACTTTCATTTTACTAATCCCAGGGAAAGGCTTATGAAAGGGTATCACTAATTCTGATCGGGGTGTAGCGCAGCCTGGCTAGCGCATCTGCTTTGGGAGCAGAGGGTCGTGGGTTCGAATCCCGCCACCCCGACCATTTAAAACTGAATACAGAATACGGTATTCAGTATTCTGTATTCAGTTCAGGATTCAGAATCGATTTTATCTTCCCGCATATTCACGGGTCCATTCCGGACACATAGGTAACAGATTATTCCGGAGACATAGGTAACACTTTCGTACCAAACGGATCGGCCACCGGCTCGACCCTTTTACCCTCTTCATCAAAATATCCAAGGTCGTAATTGAGAAAAGTTACGACCCAGATCCCATCTTCCACTTCTTTAATGCCAACTTCCTGCCCTGCAAACGCGGTGCTTAAATTCACTTTGACCCGCCCCCGACAGATCCGACCGCACTGCGGTTAAATTCTTCGACGAAGAGATCTAGCTTTTCTTGCTGCTCGAGAAGATTGTTGCCGGGCGGTCGTGTGGTGCTTCGCTTTAGCGTCAGATGCATGCGCTCATGTCGGCCATTTTGTTCTGGATGGCCTGGCTTGATACGTTCAAGATTTATCCCAAGCCTCAGCCACCATACGGAGAGTTTCGTTAAACCGTAGAGTGAATTGCCGCTCGCAAAAGGAGTTCCGTTATCGGTGCGCATTGACTGCGGTAAGCCAAACTCCTTAAATATGCGCGTGAATGCTTCAAAGGCAAAATCTTCTCTCGTCGACGACAAAGCTTCGGCGCAGAGGAGAAATCTCGATGCATAATCCGTGATCGTAAGTGGATAGCAGTAGCGCGCCACCGTGAACCTGCTTGGCAAGAACGGGGAAACGATCAAAACACTGAAAGCCTATACCGATGGTCTCTGGTTTATTGATTCTCATTTCCAGTCAGGCCTGGATGGTTTTGACCTTGCAATCAGCGTGTTGGACGAGAAAAGCTACTTCCATGAGCCAGTGGCTAAAAAGACTAGCATAAGATTCGCGGATATCAGTTTCTTGTTCGAAAAAGGCAAGGATTGTAACTGACTTTCGCTATGCTTTTATTACACTAAAAATAAATCGCTTCTTGCTGGTGCCTGATGTGATTGTGCCAGGCACCTGGACTCCGGGCGAACGATTAGAACACGTGACTTCAATGTCTTGGCACGCCCGACCTCACTCATTCGCCGGAGAATTCGACGTTAAAAACGTTGCGTTTATTAAAGGAAACGGAAATGCCGATGATTACCATGTTGTTAATTCAAGCGCCAAATCAATGGAAGTTTCTCATTGGGTACAGCCGTGTTTGAGACTTGGATTTTTGGCCTCCGGGCCGAGCACCAGCTTAGCCTTCCGTCAGCTCTGGCGGTAACCGTGAAGAGCCTCGGGCCAGAACAAAAATTTTCCTATCCGCAGATCGTGGCACTAGGGTACAAACTGCCAAACTTAATTTGGAGTAAAAACATGAAACATTTCATTCTTGTGATGGGCCTGGCCATGGTTTCGAGTAATTACGCAATGGCCGATATCCTCTGCAATATTTACTCAGATGGCGTAGACCAAGCAGAAAGCATCACACTCTATGAAAGCGGTGGGTGCTTTCGATCCAATGGCTATCACCATGGGGAATACCACTCCGAGCTTTCACAGGAAAATGGCACTTCCACTTACCTTTGCACGAATAAACATCAAAACAGTTGGTATAGTCCCAAGATGAAAATCGTCGTTCGCAACGAGGAGGCTTCTGTGCTGGAGTTGACTCAGATGGGCTGGGTGCCGGGGCCAGAAATACGCTGTAAATAAATCCTTTGGGCGTGGTTCCCGCCCCCCCTCTGAATAGCACCTAAAATCGACCATTCCCGCTCTGGGCCTCAGCTTAAAGCCCTTCTTCAAATAAATAGGCCGCCTCTAGCTAGCGCAGATTATGGAGAAATTTTCCCTGAAGCCCTAGCTAGCCCCCTCTGTCTCCTGGCAGAGACAGTTTCCGGCCCCTCTAAAGGTGTTATTCTATAAGAGTGTGGGGGAACTTTATGGGACACCGGTCTATTGCTGCGTTTTTTCTTTTCGCGTCTTCTGTCGTAGCTGAGGGCTCGTCGCCCATTGCCACAAAAATACATGCGCTCTGCGACCAGGCCGCTGCCGGTAATAAGTTGCGCCTATTGTCGGCCGTCAGCAAACTCCCACCGAGCACTAGGCAATCTTGCGCTTGGACTAACCCAAAATTTCGCAGTCCTGAAAAAGGCCACTTCCGTGCTTACGTGTCCGATGGAGCGAATCTTCAAGTCCCTGAATTTCCCGCCAATGCTATTCTTTGCTCTCTGCGCGTGGAGGGCGATAGCCAGAAATTATATGGCGACAATTTCGCGCTCACAGTGAACGGTTATGTGGTGGCTTCGTCTTTTCAAGTCGCCCAACCAGTGGATTCTCGAACTGGCTTGCGTCGTTTCCAATGGGACCTTCTTCGAGATAGCCGCATCATCAAGGCGAAATCAGAATGTGAAATTTCCGGAAAAGTGGCCGAAGGATGTGAATTTCCTAAAGCAGGAAGTACGGGACCAGTGAGACTTGTCTTGGATCGTAGAAAAATTCAGGAAATTTCGGCCACCAGGCTGGGCGCGGACTACCACAACGTGACCTTCTATCGCCTTGCCGACCAAGAGGATTCTGACTGCGCTCACTCGGCCACCGATCTTTCTTTGCACTATAACTATATCTCCGGAGTGGATGTGGCCCGTGTGGCCCCCGATCTCTTGCCTGCCAACGCTTTCGTCAAGTCACTAGTGCCCATGCAAATGAGGTTTGAAGATTTTTCGCGTGGCGATAGCAACTGGAGCGGAGAGCAGAATAAAATGTCGCAGGCCTGCCAAGCAATCCCGCAACAATTTGGGTTTTCTAACTCGCGTTTTGCTGGTGGAAGCCCTGGGGAAATCGGCGGAATGGTACATCGCTCGCTTCCCGCCGCCGCCTATGGCCTACGAATGCCTCCAGGCAATTTGCGGAATCGCCTATATGTGGATGGGAAAATTGTAAACCGTGGCGGAGGTGGAGACGCGCTCATTGGTTTCTATAACCCCACCACCATGGGCTGGCGCGCCGCTAACTTTGTGGGATTCCGCATCTGGAACGGCAACAAACTAGAGGTGAGCATTTCCACCAATGACCATAAAATGATTTTTATGGCCAATGAGCTCACCGATCCTTCGCTTGCCAACTTTAAGCTCGAGGCCGATAGT
>JAKFYM010000092.1 GCA_021730855.1 Bdellovibrionales bacterium | reverse complement strand
AAAAGACAAGACCTCCCCTAGAAAGCCCTGAGGGCTCCTAGTGGGGAGGGAGGTCTAGTTCGCGGCTTCTGAGGAGAGAGTCGCTGAGAAAATTTTTAGGCGTGCTTCTTGTGCGGGTGCTTGAAGTGCTCGTACTGTTCCTGCTTCTTTTCAAAATCCATGCAGGGTTCGCCATGTTTGTTGATCAGGCCGAATTTAAATTGGTCGAAATGTTCCGCGCAGAATTCAAATTTGCTGGGTGAGTGTTTACACGCTTTCACCTTGCAGTGGATGGCGGCTGGTCCTTCGGGTTTCTTACCTGGTTTCTTGTCGCTCATTTCATACTCCCGCTATTGATTACCTGTTGCAATAAACTTGTCGGGAATTGGTGGGAATACTTTAGTGTAAATATATAGTATTAATATATCAATGAATTCAATAGGTTAGTGGTGGCGAGGGAGGGGCTAAAGCAAACAACCTGGCTTGAGCGAAGCCTTCTATACACAATTTTTATTGTAAGGTAAGATTTTTGGAGGGGGATTTAGCCATGCTAAAAACGCTATTTTTCGTGAGTCTTTTGCTTCCAGGTATAGTGCAGGCCAGGATGGAACCGGATCGCGCTGCCCAGACATTCCGCATCCAGGGTGTGGCCCAGGTGGACCCAAAAAACAAAAATCTCCTGCGGGTGATGACCAAGGCCGGCACCTATGTGCTCTATCGAAAAACGGCCCAGTTGAAAAACCCGAAGTTCAATAACCCCCTCCGCATCGCAGTGGACGTGAAACCCGGCTATCTCCAGAGCTACGATCCCAAGCAACGCATTTCCTTTTTGCGGAGGTAAACAGAATGTCTTTTTCATTTTTTCTTCTCTATTTTTTCTCCCCTCTTGCCCACGCGCAGACGCCCCCATGCTTGGAAAGCTTAGTGAACGCCTTCGCCGTGGTGGATAAAGCGGAGGCCGACGGCAAGGTGGTTTCCTCCCTACAAATCTGCCGGCGCACCACCGAAGGCTACCGATACCAATCGGCCGTAGTGGAAGAATACGACGGCCTGTTCGCAGTCTATGGAGAGCACGAAGAGCTATCCGACGGCATCCTTAGATCGGCGGGCTCCGACTTTGCTGACCTAGATGCAGTGCTCGCCTATATGCGCAATGAGCAAGACAAAAAAAGGCGCGAGTCCATGCAGCCGCTCCTACGCTGGGGTTTCGGAGTGAACAATTTGGATGCGCGAGGCAACCCTAGCAGCTCGACCCGCGAGGCGCTCCAGAGAACCGCGACCTTTATTAATGAGAAACTGGGCCTAGCGGAGCAAATGCTGGCGGAGAGTAACGTTCTGGTGGCACAAGTGGCAGTGGCCACGGCACAGACATTGAGCCCTATGTCGCTGGAGACGCTGCCCACGATCGCGGAAAATAACTTACGTTTAGTCAGGATCCGGGCCGCGTTTGACAATCGCGGCTGCGATCTCCTGCTAGGGCTACATAGTGGAGCGCCTCTGCGGGTGGTTCGTTTTCAATTCAGCTCTGGCGCTCCGCTCGATCTTTTTGTCACCCATGTGGAGCAGGTGAGTGACATCTTCTGGGTTGTCACGGGTTATAAACCTGGCACTAGCGAGGTCATTTCTCGTCGGGTGAACCTTCCCACGCTGCGAAGGAGCGATGCTCCGATCACCTGGGTGAATAGCGAGGGAGGGATCGTGCGATTGGTCAACCCTCTTCCAGGCGTGGACCTCGAGGCTTCCTTGGGTGAGAGAAGTGAGAGCACGAAAACCATTCCCGCACCCTGCTATATTGCCCAGATGGCAAGAAATGCCATTCAGGGAGAGCGCGGAGAGGTGCCGGCCGCTCAGGTGATTAATATGCGCTCGAACTCTCCTGATGCTCTCGAGCCCCGAGTGATCCCAGGGGTAGTGCCCGCCCCCACGGGGACTGGTCGGTAAGAGCGAGCCCAGTGGCCAGTCCTAAATAAAAAAGCCCTGCGTTTCGGCAGGGCTTTTTTATGGGAACAAATACGAGAGCCTAAATCCCGCGCTTGGCCACTTGCTGGGAGTTCACGTCTTTGAAGTACTCCAGGATGGCTTCGCGGGCCACGTGCGAGGCCTTCACGCGCCAATAGGCGTTGTTTACAATCATCGAGGCGAAGGCGATCTTGCGCTTGGGGTTCGAGCTGAGGCGCGCGAAGCCCACAAACCAATCGTATTTGCCGGCGGGCTCGGTGCCCGAGAGGCTGCCCGTCTTGGCGCCGATGAAAAGCTTAGAGAGGATCGGGTGGCGGTCGTAGTCGCGGTATTCCTTGCGCGCGGTTCCGCCCGTCACCGTATGCTCCATGATCATGGCCAGGGATTTGGCCGTCTCGGCATCGATCGGGTGAAAGAGGGCGTTGTTCAGCTCCGCTTCGTACACCTGGGTGCCCTCGATCGTGCTCACCGATTCCACCACATGGGGGGCCGGGATATTGCCGCCATTCACGATGGCGGCGGCGATCATTGCGCCTTGGATGGGATTCAGCGTCTGGCGGCGGGTATAGCCCGAGCCCGATTCGGCCAGGCCGAACTCATCGTCGGTGGGAATCACGGCCGCGCCCATCTGCATGGGCATGTCGAATTGTAGGTGCTGGTTGAAGCCGAAGCCATCGGCATACTTCTGCAGGGCCGCAGGGCCCACGCGGTTCATGGCGATCTTGCCAAAAACAGTGTTCACCGACTTCGCAAAGGCTTCCTCGATGCTGATGTAGCGCGTCCAGCGGTTCACGTAGTCGCGTAAATTTGTTTTATAGAGGGTGGCATAGCGGCCATTCACGGGAAACATCGCGCGCGGGCGAATCTTTCCGCTATCGAGAGCTGCTGCGGAGGTGACCACTTTAAAGATACTTGCGGCAGGGAAGGTGGCCTGCAGGGCTAGATTCCCATGGTGGCCGCGGGCGCTATAGTCCGCCATGGCGAGGATTTTTCCCGTTTCAGGGTCCATCGCCACAAAAGCCGCATAGGAAGGGGAGTATCTTTCATAGACGCTTTCCACCATTTCCTGGAGCTCGCGGTCCAAGGTGAATTGCACCTGATAGCTCTTGCCATCTTTTTCCACCGGGAAATAATCTAGCTTTAAATGATTAGAGCTCAGGCGCTGCTCGCCCAAAAGGGCGGGGAGATCGTCCCGCTCTAAGCGCGGTGCGAAAATTTTCGAGGCGGGCATGCGCACCAGGGCGCGGGCCGCTTTGGTGGTTTTCCCAGGGGCAAGCAGCACGGCTGCGCCCAAAACGGCAATTGCAGCGGCGCATCCAGCCAGGGCCAAAATAGGCCTAAATTGTTTCATCATGAACTCCATAATCCTAAATGCTTTTCGGAGGATTTCCCCTTAAGTTTAATTATACCAGGCCTAAATTTTGCTGAAAATACAGAATTTCAGAGAAAATGCCGAGATATTTCAAGAACCTATGTGGGCAACTTATAAAGAAAAACTCAAGTACTTCTCCGAGCGCATGGTCGAGACCCAGAAGCAAATCCGTCTGTTAGAGGCGGTGCGTTGGGAGCCGAAGGTCCTTGAGGACGTAAAAAAGAGCAAATACAGGGA